>JAZURZ010000092.1:0-12784 GCA_045606465.1 Clostridia bacterium
TCAAAATAATGATAAAAAGAGCCTTTGGAGGTACCTGATTTTTTTATGATTTCTTCAACGGTTGTATTTTCATATCCTTGTTCATAAAACAAGTCCCATGCTGCATTTATTATTTTTCCTTTTGTATTTTTTTCATTTTTATTGGACATATATTTTCCCTCTTTAATCAACAAATTTTGATGGTATAATTTTAAAGCCTGCTCAAAAAAGCGACTGCTTTACCAAGTATGTGAATATCAGAATTTTCCGAAAGGTTATAAGTGATTGGGGGATAGAGAGGATTTTCTGCAACTAAAGTGACAGAAGAATTATTTATATACACTCGCTTTAAGGTTGCCTCATCATTTATGCACACAGCGGCAATTTCGCCATTTTCCACCTGAGGCTGAGAGCGTATAAAAACAATATCCCCATCATTTATGCGTGCATTTATCATGCTGTCGCCTTTGGCACGAAGTGCAAAATCTGCATTTGGCACATTTTCGGAATCTACGTAGCAATCAATTTCGGAGTTGCATAAAATTGGTTCTCCGCAGGCTATATCTCCCAAAAGGGGAATTTTTTTTGTTGTTATGGGCAGGAGGTTATCTATTTTCTGGAAATTGAAGCCATTGCCCGAGAAAAGGTGGGAGGGGGAAACCTCTAAAATCTCGCAAAGCTTTAAAATGGTATCGGCATCGGGGTGATTTCGGTCATTTTCCCAATTACTTACCGAATTATGCCTTGCCCCTATAATTTCGCTAAGCTGGCGTTGGGTAAGCCTTTTTGCAATACGTGCATTTTTAAGTCTTTCGCCAAAGCTCATAAAAATCAACTCCTTGTTTTTATAAAAATTGCTTTAATTTCACTATGTTTTGAATATGATATCACAAAATTTCAATTTTGTCAATAAAAATTTCAAAAATATTGAAAAAAAGTATTGACTTTTCAACTAAATTGAAGTATAATAAGTGTAAGTTCAAAAAAATTGAAATATGGGAGGTGATAAATGGTGATATATCGCAACGACTCTTCAGAGGGGATATATGAAATGGAGAGAATGAGAACGAGTGGTTGCATGGAGAAGTGTGAGGAGCATTTGTTTGTGTGCGAATTTTGCGGCGGCGAAATTTATAATGGCGAGGAATATCTTGATTGCGAGGAGGGGATTTACTGCCGCAGCTGTGTTGATGTTATGGAACCTGAGGAAATTTTAAGCTTGCTTGGATTTGAGTTTAAAAGGGCGCAAAGGTTTCTTGCGTAAGATAAAAGGAATAACAAAAAAGTTTTCTCCGCGAAAGATGACATCGACTTAAACATTTGCGAGTGTTTTAACAAGGCAAAAACGAAAAAAGTAGCAAAAACGAGTTACGCTACTGATGCATCCTGCTTAAAGAGAAAACTCTTAATTTAAAAGATTTTTAAATATTTCTTTTTATTTCACACGACAAGGTCATAAGACTGTCGGTAAGGTGAACTGTTTCAATGGGTATCCCATTTTTTTGCGAAAGCTCGGTATGGGAAAAATTCCATATGCCTTTTATCCCACTGTCGGCGAGTTTGTCGGCAATTTCCTGAGCTGATGAGTCGGGAACTGCCAAAATGGCAATATCGATGTTATTATCTCTGACGAAGGTTTCCATTTTGTCGTCAGAAAAAATTTCAATGCCATTGATTTTTTTGCCCACAAGTTCTAAGTTTAAATCAAAAATTGCACAAAGGTGAAATCCGCTCTGTTCAAAAGCAGAATGATTTGCAAGAGCGTGTCCCAAGTTTCCCGCCCCGACAATTATGGTCTTGTAGCCATCGAAAAGTCCGAGGATGTTCCCTATCTGACTATGGAGTTGTTCAACGCTGTAGCCATAGCCCTGTTGCCCAAAACCGCCGAAGCAGTTTAAATCCTGACGTATCTGGGAGGCGGTAACATTCATTTTCTCACTTAAAAGAGCAGAGGAAATTCTTTTGACATCCTGAGCTTTTAGCTCGCTTAAGTATCTGTAATAGCGAGGCAGGCGCTTTATAACAATAGCAGGAACCTTTCTTTTTTTGTTTTCCATGTCGGGAACACCTCCTTGGATAAAAGCAATAGTAAAATATAAAATATAATAACATCAAAATTTGATTTTGTCAAATGGATAAATTTTTAAAAGCCATCAAATTTTGGGACCGATTGCGGGACCGATTACAGGACCAGGTACGGGACCAGGTACGGGACCGATTGCGGGACCATTAATAAAATAAAAATATAAATATAAATATAAATAATATATATAAAAGCCAAAATTCAGAAAAAAGAGCCTTAAAAAATTAAAGCAGGTGAGAATATTTTGCATAAAGGCTAAGACCTCTTGAAATTTCAGCGCCTGAAAGTCTTTGGTTAAGATATCTTTTTAGCTCACGCTTTTCCTCAACTGTGAGTCCGCCGCTTAAGAGCCCCAGGATATACCCTGCATCTACCTTTCCTGCAATAGAAAGTGCATCGCTGTAGTCTTTGGGGTCAACCTGGTCTTTTACTTGTTCATAGCGACGTTTTTTACCTGATGCAGCAACTTTGGCTTTTTCTTCTTCCTCTGCTTTTTTCTGAGCCTCCTCGGCTTTTAGAATTTCTTCTTCACGATACTCTATGATTTTTCCGATACTGTCCTCGTAGATGTCACAAAGCTCGGAGGGCTTTGCCCAAAAGCCGATAAGACGATACTCTGAAAAGTCACGCTCTTTTCTTATCTTTTCAACCTCTCTTGTTAACAGATTGACGGGCTTTAAAGGCTCAATGGGAGAGTATGACAAATGAATGGACTGCTCAAAATTTAAAATGGGCTTTATGTAAAAATTATAGCATGCAAAAAGGAGGCATGACAAGATAAGAATAAGTGAAAAAAATGTGATTAAAATGCCCTCAAATATTTTTTTTGCTTTCTTTTGGCTCATTTTTGTTGCCTCCGTGTAAGAATAGTTAATCTTTATTTAAAATTAATATAACACACTCATTTTTCGATTGCAAGTGCTTTGTTATTATTTTTTTCTAAATGTGCAAAATTCTCTTGTCAAAAGTGGGGAAATGTGGTATAATTGGCATATACAGAATTTTATTTTATAAAATTCTTAAAAGCCTGACGGCTTTCTGCAGTCTTTCAGCCTGCGTATGCCAATTGACGGCGTCGCAAAAATGCCCTTGCAAGCAAGCATTTTTACTCCTGGTAAAATGATTTTGCGGCATCTAATTTGTACACTGATTTTATAATGATTTCATCAAAGATGAAATCAATGAATTGCCTTCGGCATGAATTGAAATACAAGATTTCATGAATTGAGCCTGACGGCTCGTGAATTGCACAAAAGTGCATTATAAAGGCAATTCAATTCATGGAGCGAAGCGAGAATTCACGGCTTTAGCCAATTCATGACAACGGAAGCTGTCAATTCATAAAAAATAGTTGGCAGCTACATCGTTTAGTTAGTTTAATCATTAAAAACAAAAAAACAAGGAGGATATTAAGTTAATTATGGCTTGTAAATACAAAAGAGTGCTTTTAAAAGTAAGCGGAGAAGCTCTTGCGGGAGCGAACAAATTTGGTCTTGACGAAGAAACCATTGCAAACATTTCTAAAAACATAAAAAAGATTACAGATATGGGGGTTCAGGTTTCCATAGTTGTGGGTGGCGGAAACTTCTGGAGAGGAAGAAGCGGCGAAAATATGGATCGCACACGTGCTGACCACATGGGAATGCTTGCAACTACAATAAATGCACTTGCGCTCTGCTCTGCTTTGGAAAATGCAGGAGTTGAAACGAGAGTGCAGACTGCTATTGAAATGCGTGCTGTGGCAGAGCCATATATTCGCAGCAAGGCGATACGTCATTTAGAAAAGGGACGAGTGGTAATTTTTGGTTGTGGTACGGGAAATCCTTTCATGTCAACCGATACTGCGGCGGCTTTGAGAGCAGTGGAAACCGATTCTGAAATTATATTGCTTGCAAAAAAAGTAGATGCAGTTTATGATTCTGACCCAAACAAAAATCCCAATGCGAAAAAATTTGACTATCTTTCTTTTAACGACATTCTTGGCAAGGAGCTTGGGGTTATGGATTCGACTGCTGCATCTTTGTGTCGTGACAACAATTTGCCTATCCTTGTGTTTGGCCTGGACGACCCTGAAAATATTGTGCGTGCAATAAATGGCGAAAAAATAGGAACCCTTGTAACCAACGAAAAATAAAAGGGGTATGCTTTTTTAGTAATGCGAAAGTTTTGGTCTTTTTGGGATTGTTGCTAGATGCAAAAAGATTTAAAAAATAAAATTTTTTAAAAGATTAAGGAGGAATAAAATTATGGGAAAATATCCTGAAGTTGAAGAAAAAATGAACAAAAGAGTAGAGGGCTTTGCAGGGGAGTTAAAAACAATCCGTGCAGGGCGTGCAAATGCTACTGTGCTTGACAAGGTGGCAATAGACTATTATGGAACAATGACTCCTGTGGCGCAGGTGGGTTCAATTTCATCACCCGAGCCTCGTATGCTGGTTATTCAGCCATGGGATGCGTCAATCTTAAAGGAGATTGAAAAGGCAATTTTAAAATCTGATATAGGAATTGCTCCCCAGAACGACGGCAAGGTTATCCGCCTTAATTTTCCTCCCCTTACAGAGGAGAGAAGAAAAGAGCTTGTTAAGCTTGTGAAAAAGTACAGCGAAGAGGCAAAGGTGCAGGTGAGAAATGTCCGTCGTGATGCTATGGACGAATATAAGGACAAAAAGAAAAAGTCTGAAATTACCGAGGACGATTTGAAGAATATTGAAAAGGATATTCAAAATCTTACCGACAAGTTTGTAAAAGAGATTGAGGACATTACCTCAGCAAAAGAAAAGGAAATTCTTGAAGTATAAAGAAAAAAATAAAAAAAGAGCGTAAAGAAGAAAAATTTGTTTTCATTTTGCTCTTAAAGAGAATGAATTTTAGTGTTGCATCTTTTGTGCATTTTATAAAGGGGCGAAGGTTATCTTATTTTTTCAAGGGTCTGTGGGAAAGCCTTTGACAATTTAAGGTGACCTTTGCTCAATTATAAACAAAATTCGCAGTTTAAATTTATGCCTTCATTTTTTGTGGTTTTAAAAGAAAAGGAATGTAATTTTTGACGAAAAGGGTATTTGATATGCTATTTAAAAAAAAGCTGAAAAATGAAATAGATTTTGAGCATCTGCCCACCCATATAGGGGTTATAATGGACGGAAACGGAAGATGGGCAAAGAAAAGGGGACTGCCGAGAAGTGCCGGACATTCTGTAGGTGCAGAAACTTTGAAAAAGATTGTTACCGAGTGCAACAACATGGGAATTAAGTACATAACTGTTTATGCCTTTTCCACTGAGAATTGGAAAAGACCAAAGGAAGAGGTTGATTTTTTGATGAATCTTCTTTTGGATTATTTAAGGGATGCAGAAAATTCTTTGGCAGGTGAAAATGTTGTAATAAAAGCTATAGGCTCAAGGGAGGAGCTTACCGAGGAGATAAGACAGCAGATTGTAAAGACCGAAAATTTCACTAAAGACAACACGGGAATAGTGATGAATATTGCCTTGAATTATGGCTCAAGGGAGGAAATTGTGAATGCGGTCAACCAGATAATTTCCGAAAAAAAAGGCACAGGTGAAAAAGTCACAGCCGAGGATATACAAAATAAATTATACACAAAAAATCAGCCCGACCCTGATTTGATTATAAGAACCAGCGGAGAGGAGAGGCTTTCAAACTTCATGCTCTGGCAGGCGGCATATTCTGAGTTTTGGTTTACAAAAAAGCTCTGGCCTGATTTTAGTAAGGCAGATTTGTATGAGGCTATTATAGATTTTCAAAACCGAGGAAGACGCTTTGGCGGAGTGTAATGGTAAGGGTTAATAAATTTTAAAATTCAAAGTAGGTAATTGTAAACTTTCTCAATTTTACAATCACTTATAAAATTTAAGGTACAAGGAGAATTTTGATATGGCACAGCGCATAGTTACATCGGCAATTGGGTTGGTTGTATTTTTTTCTGTGTTTTTTGCCAATGAAGAAGTTTTTGCTTTGGCAGTGGCATTTCTCATATTCATGTCAATGTATGAAATCAACAAGGCACTTCCGACAGGGCGTAAGCTCAGTATAATAAACTATATTGCGTCGGCGGTAATGTTTTTTGCACTTGTTTTGGAGCATCATATAATTGCGCTTGCAGGGGTTGTTATGCTCTACATGATAAGCAGCGTGATTTTGTATCCTGAATATTCTTTTAAGTCAGTGTACTCGTCGGCTTTTGCAAGTGCATTTGTGACCTTGTTTTTCGGCGCACTTATGACAATAAGGGTTGAGTTTGGAGCCGAGGCGACATTTTTGGTGTTTGTTTTTTCCTGGATAACCGATACAGGTGCATATTTTTCGGGGAGATTTTTCGGGAAGAAAAAGCTTATTGAGAGGGTTAGTCCCAAAAAGACCGTCGAGGGAGCAATTGGCGGAGTGGTGAGCACAGTGGTGTTTACCTGTGCCTATCTTGCAATATTAAAAAATTGTTTTGGCATTGAGGACATAGCAGGCTCGGGCTACATGGGTGTGAGTGTGCTTGCGTTTTTTGCATCAATAATGGCACAGTTCGGAGATTTGGCAGCGTCGGTTATAAAAAGGGAATGCGGCATAAAGGATTTCGGAAGTCTTCTTCCCGGGCATGGCGGAATTTTAGATCGCTTTGACAGTGTTATATTTATCTCGCCGATGGTTTTGTTTTATTTTCTGTACTTTTGATTGAGAGAGGGTTATAAATTTGGAGTTTGAACATAAAATATCAATAATTGGCTCAACAGGCTCTATAGGAACCCAGACCCTTGACATAGCAAGAACCTGCAAGGGAATAAAGGTTATGGGTCTTTCGGCACATAAAAATATAGAGCTTTTGGAAAAGCAGGCAAGAGAATTTTTGCCTAAAAAGGTTTGCGTTACTGATATTGAGCTTGCAAAGGTTCTTAAAACAAGGCTTTCTGACACTACAGTTAAAGTAATTGGAGGGAAAGAAGGTCTTTTGGAAATTGCCGCAATGGAGGAAATTAAAACTGTAGTTACTGCAGTTGTTGGAATATCGGGACTTGCTCCCACGGTTGCGGCAATAAAGGCGGGGAAAAATATTGCGCTTGCCAACAAGGAAACCCTTGTGACCGCAGGGCATATTGTCATGGCTCTTGCAAAGGAAAAGGGGGTTAAAATTTTACCTGTTGACAGTGAACATTCTGCAATTTTTCAGTCCCTTGAGGGTTGTCATAACAAAAAAGAAATAAAAAATATTTTGCTCACAGCATCGGGCGGACCTTTTTTTGGAAAGACCAAAGCTGAGCTTATGGATATCACCCCTCTTGACGCACTAAAGCATCCAAATTGGGACATGGGCGCAAAGGTGACAATAGATTCCTCCACCCTTGTAAATAAGGGACTTGAGGTAATTGAGGCAAAGTGGCTTTTTGGGGTGGATATTTCAAAAATAAAGGTGCTGGTGCATAGACAAAGCATAGTTCATTCCATGGTGGAGTTTGAAGACAATGGCATAATTGCACAATTAGGAGCGCCCGATATGAGGCTCCCTATCCAATATGCTCTTACCTATCCTTATCGCATGAGCATGGCGGGAAATGAACTTGATTTTTCAAAATATCAGGCTTTGAGCTTTGCTTCTCCCGACACCGATACATTTTTTGCACTAAAGCTTGCCTATGAGGCGGGAGAAAAGGGGGGAAATCTCCCTTGTGTGTTCAATAGTGCCGACGAGGTGGCTGTGGATATGTTTTTAAAAGGGAAGATAAAATATCTTGAAATTTCTGAAAAAATAAAAGACGCTATGGAAAATGTGGAAAGAATTGAAAATCCCACCTTGGAAGAAATTTTTGAAACTGACAAAAGAACAAGGGAGTATCTTTTGTCAAAATAAAAGGGTTTTAAAATTATGCAATGCCGAAAATTTTAAAAACAAGAAAAAATGCCATGAAAAAGAGAACTTTTTTCTTACTCACCTTTTGGCAAAGCAAAAAACTGATTTTTAAAAGTCTTGAAAGGAAAGTGTGAAACTTGTTTAATATAATTTTAACGGTTGTTATCTTTTTTTTGTTGATATTTTTGCACGAGTTCGGACATTTTGTAAGTGCGAAAGCATCAGGTGTAGGAGTGAATGAATTTTCAATAGGAATGGGACCTGTAATTTTTCAGAAGAAAACAGGGGAAACCACCTATTCTCTTCGTGCCCTACCCATAGGAGGCTATTGTGCATTAGTGGGGGAGGACGAGGAAAACCCGTCGCCCAAAGCATTTGGCAACCAAAAAGTGTGGAAAAGATTTTTAGTGATTGCATCAGGTGCGACAATTAATCTTTTGCTTGGCTTTGTTATATTTTTGTTTGTTGTGGGAATGCAAAAAAGTATTATAACCACTACTGTGGAAAGCGTTGACGAGCGCTCCTATGCAGTTGAGGCAGGGCTTTTGCCAGGAGATAAAATTGTAGAAATTAATGGCAACAAAGTAAATTTTTATGAGGACTATCGCTTTTTTCTTGGTGAAGCTTCCATGAGTGAGCCTGTAGAGGTCAGCATAAAGCGAGCTGGGGAAAAACTAAAATTTAGGCTTAATCTGTCGCAGATTGAGGAAAAGTACATTTATGAAGAAGACGGGGCATATGTAATTACAAAAATAAATGGAATAGAGGAAGAGTCCTATATTGAATATAGCGAGGAGGAAAAGGAAGCTTTTTCCGAGTATGAAGGAAAGGAGCAGACAGGAGAGGGATATGTTCTTGGGGTAAGCTTAAAAAGAACAGAGGCAGGCTTTAAAAATATATTCCCTGAGGCATATAATTACACAAAATTTGTAGTGAGAATGATTTTTCATACACTTGGCGATGTAATTTTTGGCGATGCAGGAATTGAGCAGTTTTCGGGGCCCGTAGGAGTTGTGAGCGCAGTGGGCGATGCAGTTAAGACAGAAGAATATGCATTCCCGAATATATTGATTCTGGTGGCAATGCTGACAGTGAATCTGGGAGTTTTTAATCTTTTGCCATTGCCTGCTCTTGACGGAGGAAGACTTATTTTTCTTTTCGTAGAGGCACTTACAAGAAAAAAGGTATCGGCAAAGATTGAAAGTATGGTGCATAGCATAGGCATGGTACTCTTGCTTATATTTGCGGCAGTTGTGCTTTTTAACGATGTGTTAAAGCTTTTTTAAAGTCAGGAAATTTAAGAAGCATTTAAAAATGTTAATTAATTTAGTTTAAATTTAAGGAATGATAAAGGATATGAAAAGGGAAGTCAGAATAGGAAATGTTAAAATAGGCGGAGAAAATCCTGTTTCGGTGCAGTCCATGACCAACACTGACACAAGAGATGTAACTAGAACTGTTAATCAGATTTTAAAGCTTGAGGAGGCAGGCTGCGAAATTATTCGTGTGGCAGTGCCCGATAGTCTGGCTGCGGAGAGTGTGAAAAAAATAAAAGAACAAATTCATATTCCTCTGGTGTGCGATATTCACTTTGACTACAAGCTTGCCATTGCTTGTATGGAAAATGGAGCTGACAAAATAAGAATAAATCCAGGAAATATAGGAAGCCGTGAGAGGGTAAAGGCAGTTGCTGACATGGCAAAGGAGAAGGGAATTCCCATACGCATTGGTGTAAATGGTGGCTCTTTGGAGAGGGAATTTATTGAAAAATACAAGCACCCCACACCTGATGCACTTGTGGAGAGTGCTCTGAGGCATGTGGAAATTTTAGACGATGTAAACTTTTCCGATGTAGTGGTGTCTATGAAGGTGTCGGACGTGCCCACCATGCTTTGTGCATATCGAAAGTTTGACAGGCTCTCGGATTTGCCTTTGCACGTTGGTGTCACCGAGGCAGGGACATTAAACGGAGGGATAATTAAATCTGCAGTGGGAATAGGCTCACTTTTGTCGGAGGGGATTGGTAATACTATAAGGGTGTCTTTAACCGCCGACCCTGTGCATGAGATAGATGCGGCAAAGAAAATTCTTAACATTTTAGGAATGAGAAAATGCGGAATTGAAATTGTGTCTTGCCCAACCTGCGGAAGAACTCAGATTGATTTAATAGGCATTGCCAACGAAGTGGAAAAAAGAATAGGTGCACTTGACAAGGACATAAAGGTGGCAGTTATGGGTTGCGCAGTCAATGGCCCTGGTGAGGCACGTGATGCCGATGTGGGCATTGCGGGAGGCAAAGGCGAGGGACTTATATTCTCCCATGGTAAAATCATAAGAAAGGTTCCCGAGTCTGAGCTGGTTGAAGCTTTGATAGAGGAAATTGAAAAAATGTGATGAATTGCGAGAATTGTGCTAACTACTATTATGATGAGGACTTTGAATACTACACTTGTGCAATAGATTTGGACGAGGACGAAATGAGTAGATTTGTTTCGGGGAAATTTTTTAATTGTCCCTATTACATAGGCGAGTATGATATTGTGAAAAAACAAAACTGAAAACTAAAATAAAAGATGTAAAAGGCTTTGTGATTTTGTGGCTTTTTAACTGATGATGAAAAGGAAGGTTTGTAAAAATGAAATTTAAGGAAAGAGAATTTATACCTGTACTATTTGGAAATGACATAAATGTCTATAGCGTGGCGCGTGCTTTTTATGAAGAATACAAAGTAAAATCAAAGTGCTTTTGTCTTGCTACAAAATCAACCTGCTACAAGAGCGAGTTGGTGGATTTAGAGAGGGTGGCAAGGGTTGACGAACCTGAGATTCTCATAAAGACCTTAAACGATTTTGCCAAAAAGCACACAGACAAAAAAATAATTGCTCTTGGCTGCGGCGACTCTTATGTGAAATGTCTTGCAGGGGGAAAGGGAAAATTTTTGGAAAATATAATTGCGCCCTATGCAGATTTGGAGTTTTTGGAAAAGCTTATTGACAAGGAACATTTTTACGAGCTTTGCGAAAAGCATGGCATTGACTATCCTAAAACATATATATGCACGCTTGAGAATAAGGACAAGCTTGATTTGCCTTTTAAAGCTCCTTACATTTTAAAGCCTGCAAATCAGGTTATGTACTACATTCACAAGTTTGAAGGACAAAAAAAGGTGTTTAAATTAGACACCTACGAGGAGCTTTTGGAGGTTATTAATAAGACCTACGATGCAGGATACACTGACCATTTGATAATTCAGGACTATCTTCCTGGCGACGACACCAACATGAGGGTTTTAACAAGCTATTCCGACAAAAATGAGAAGGTTAAAATGATGTGCTTGGGTCATGTTTTATTAGAGGAGCACACTCCTTATGGAATAGGCAACCATGCAGTTATAATTACCGAATATGAAGAAGAGCTTATGATGAAGTTTAAAAAGCTCTTAGACGACATTGGCTATAGGGGCTTTTCAAACTTCGACATAAAATATGACAGCCGTGACGGAAAGTACAAGGCATTTGAACTTAATGCAAGACAGGGAAGAAGTAATTTCTATGTGACAGGAGCAGGGCACAACATTGCAAAGCTTTTGGTGGAGGACTTTATTTTAAATAAGCCAATAGAAGAGGATATTGCCAAAAACGAGCATTTGTGGATGGTGGTGCCAAAGGGTGTGGCTTTTCGCTATGCGCCCAGCTACAAAGAGAAAATGAAAAAGCTTATAAGAGAGAAAAAGTATGTAAATCCGCTGTTTTTTGAGCCTGATAAAAACCCTGAAAGAATGTTGAGGCTCATAAAGTCTCAGCTTGCTCATTATGCAAAGTTCAAAAAATACTTAAAAAAATAAAATGGGAGATTACCGATGAAGAAATTGGGAATAATCGGCGGTATGGGGCCGCTTGCAACTCAGCTTTTATACAAGGAAATAACCGAGCGCACTTTAGCAGACTGCGACCAGGAGCACATTGACATGGTAATTTTGTCGCATGCAAGTATGCCTGACCGCACGGGAGCAATTCTTTCGGGCAACACAAAAGAAGTGGAAGAGCTTTTAATTAAGGATGCGCAGTTTTTGGAAAAAAGCGGAGCGGATATGATTGCAATCCCCTGCAACACATCTCACTATTTTTGGGAAAGCCTGCAGGAAAAAGTAAATATACCAATTCTTAATATGGTAAGGAGTGCTGTCAGAGAAGCAAAACTTGCAGGAATAAAAAAGTTAGGGGTGCTTGCCACCGATGGAACAATTCAGACTCAGATTTACAAAAAAGAGTGCGAGGCGGCGGGAATTGGCTATTTTGCGCCCGATGAAGAGTGCCAGAAGATAGTTATGAGAATTATCTATGACCAGATTAAAAAGGGAATAAGGGGAAGCGACGAGGATTTTGGAATAATTGATAAGCATTTAAAGGACAACGCTTGCGATAAAGCGGTGCTTGCCTGCACCGAGCTTTCCTGCTATGCAAAACAAAACGGTGTTTCAGATTTTTATATAGATGCACTTGGAGTTCTCGCAGACGAGGCAATAGTAAAATGCGGGGCGAAACTTAAAAGATAAAAAATTTCCACTGCCGTAGAGGCCTGCTTTTGTGAGACAAAAGTAGCAAAAGTCTTTTATGATGACTAATTTTTATTTTAGTTAATAATTTTTTTAAAGATTTCCCCTTGTGGTAGGGGAGGGAGGACTTCTTTCGTAACCGAAAGAAGCAAAGGTTTTGGGGATTTCGATTTCCCCAAACCCTTAAATGAAGTGAACCCCAAAGTTTAGACAAAATTATATATTAAATTGCTTGATAATGAGTTCGGTACTGCACCGGACTCATTCCTTTTAGTTTCATCGAAATTCTTTCGTTATTGTAATAATCAATGTAT
>JAZURZ010000093.1:0-7000 GCA_045606465.1 Clostridia bacterium
ATTTTATATCAATTATTATGATATGTCAAGCAAAGTATATACCAAAAAGTCTGCTGCTCATAAGTTATAGAATCTTATGAACAACAGACTTTTTTTAAAAGATACTCTTTAGCCCATCCAATTAGGAGAAAAATGAGTTACATCATTATCGTCCAAAGAAAGGGTGCGGAAGAAACGACGCAAAGGAATATTATCATTTCTTTTGTTTCCTATGTGTGATACAATATACCATTCAGGCAAATCCCATACAAGATGGTCGGTGTTCCAGGAGAAAAATCTCTTAGCACCGCTTTTTTTCATTCTTTCAATTATTTGGTCATATTCAGTATAATCAACAGCGTGAGGCCAGGGAAGAATATGATAAACCTTTATGCCATACTTTTCCTCAAGAAGAGAATATTCTGCGGTGTGAAGACATACTTTGTCAATATCAGTTCCGTAGTTTCTTCTTATTACGGGATAATCTTCAAGGCGTTTTTTGTATTTCGCCATATCTATAAGAGAAGGATTTTCATCGCTCATGCAATCAGTAAGATCTTCATAAAGCTCCATATCGGTCTGGGAAGCAGAATCAATAAGTCCATTTTTTGCCCAGGTTTCAATATCAAGTCCCATATATTTTGCGGTTTCAAGACCATATTCTCCAAGAACATTAACCTTTATGTGCTTGTCAAAGTTAGAATCAAGTGCATTTCTTACCTTTTGCATAAACTCAGTCATGATTTCGCATCTCACAGAACAAAGGCGTTCATCCGACATGGGAAGAAGATATGGGTCAACATCAGGATAACGCTCTGAAAAACGGTCGATTACAGGCTTTTCAAAACCAATATACATTCCTCTGTGGTAAATCATGCTCACGCCATCAAATCCCATTTTAACAAAATGGAGCATATTGTCAATGATGTATTGTTGCACCTCTTCAAAAGCGTAAGAGGAAATAGTTGTGGTAGAACCGTCACGATTTATGCAGTGAAATTCTTTTCTTTTAACAAAATTTTTATTCCAGTTGGGTAGAGAATAGGGAGTAAAGAAATTGCTTGTGCACATTCTTTCGGTAGCATAAATTTCAAAACCATTATCATGACAAAAATCAATAGCGTCTTTTATATATTCTTTTCTTTTTGCAATATCCTTGTAAGTAAAGTCTGTTCTTTTAGTGTCGCATCGGAGAAGAGAACAGTCGTTATTTCTTTCAAGGTAGTCATAAGAATAAGAATATTCCAAATTAAAGAAATCCACGTTTGAATTTTTTAATTGATACAATCTCATTATGTGGTCATTTTCGTATTCAAGTGCATTTTCGGTGTAAAAATCCTCGTCAAAATGCATCTGAATGCAATGATTTTTCTTCTTTTCAAGCGTTTTAAATTCTAAAATTTCATCCTCGCTCATTTTCTCTAAGCGAATCCACAAAAGTGCGCTGGTGATTGGGTGCATATATTCAGGTCTTGCCAAAACAACTTTTTGATTTGTAAGGTCAGCACTTTTCCAATAAATTTCTTCCACACACTCGGTTGGGCACCATTGGATGGGGAGCCTTCCTGAAGAACGCACTCCTGTAAAACAACTGTCATCAGAAAGCTTTACATATGTATAATTTTCACTGCGTAAATTCATGATAGATATAAAAATTCTGTGCCAACCCTTAATATTTAAATTAAGTGTTATGGGTTCAGGCTTTGATTCCTGACCTGCAAGCAACATTTTCCCCTCGCAAAGCTTTGTTTTGTAGGAAACCTTGCGCCATTTGTCAGGTTCATAAATTTCAGAAACAAGGTCCTTTTTTTCAGCAATTTCGGCCATGTCAGAAAATATAATTTCTTTCATTGATTTTGCTCCTTTTTAGTAAATTTATGTTTTTGAAAATTTGTAAAACAAGTTTCGAAACAATTATAACAGAATTAATATTTTTGTCAATACCCTTCAAAAAAAGTCTGCTTCAATTCCAGCAGACATTTTTTGATACTAAATATTATTTGTTTACATTTTTTAAAATGACAAGTGCTTTTTCTGTTGCAATATTATATCTTTGCCATCTTTTTGGTATATCAGAAAAGGTTTCTTTCTCAAGAAATTCTTTGACTTTATTTTTAAGTTCTTCATCTTGCGTGTTATTATACAACAATTCCATTGCAGGTGCAGCGTCTGCAGATAGGGTAAAGACATATGAAATATCCTCTCGTTCTCCGCTTAAATACTTCTTGATCTGATTTTTCGCTATTATATTGTCTGTTGGAATAATGTTGAGAATTGTATAATATATAAGAGCAAGACAAATATAAATCAGCGTTATGTTAATTTTTTGTTTTGCAATATAAAAGAAGGTTATAATAAGTCCAATTGCTTCAAATAGTAAAAATCCCATTACAAAGAATCTCAGTCTTGTAAGTCCGTCGTCGTTAGTGTAGAGCCACATTCTATAAAAAGATGATACGAGCAAAATAATAGTTACCGCACAAAGATAGTGGCATAGTATTTTGGTAAAAGTATTCCATTTTCCTTTGTAGCATTTAGTTAATTTTATAACTGACAGAATTATTGCAATATTTATTCCTGTAAGTGCAAGAAGCTCAAAGAATCCTTTTCTCGCATACTCTGTATAAGTAAGCCCCTCAGGAAGGACAGAACCCGCAAAAAGATATTTAAATTGAATAATAACAAAGAGAGTATAAACAAAGAGTATCACAAAAAGAAGAATGTTTATTATTATAAGGTCTCCCTTTATATGTGAGTCTTTAATTTTTCTTGGTTTATCAGAAGAGGCATGAACGCAACATATAACACCAAAAAGATATAGTCCGACAGCAATTCCACAGATGCCAATAAATATTGTGTGAAAATTGATATACTCAAATATTTCATTAAGGAAGATTTCTGTCTTAACGGAGAATACCATATCTGCACTTGAAAGCACAATTATTAACAAGAGTGCACAGGGGAGAGCAATCACAAGAGCCAAAGCAATTCTTTTCACGACAGGAGCCTTTTCGTTGTTTAACTCAAGCAACCATTTGAATGGTAATGCAAAATAAGAAATGGGCGCAACTATTTTTATTGTAATATCTCTAAAATATTGTAGGCTGTCAGATTTTAAGTCGTAGTCAAAAAACATACAACTAAAAATGATCAAACTTATCAAAAAGTTGGGGAGCGTCCATATATTATTTGCGCTCCAAAAAGAGTTTAGCGCCATTATTGTTATCGGAACAAAGAAAAGAAGACACTTTCTGCTAGGAAGAATAAACCACAGACAGATAATTTGTAAAAGTATAAATATCGGAACGCTTATTCCTGCATTTTCAGGCATAAGAAGATATGAAAATCCAAATGCCGAAATTAGTGCATATAATAAAAGTTTAATTTTTAAATTTTTTGACAGTTCATTTGTCATGGTTTTGCACCTCCGTAATAATAAATCAGATAACTTAATTTTTTTTATGGTAAGAAGCATTGAAACGACCAAAGCTGTCATCGAGCCATAAAAGCCTGATATATAAATTTGCAACCATTCAAGACCAAAGAATAAATCTAAGTTGGTTAATGTTAGTATTTCAGCAAAAAACATAGTAAACAAGCCGACGAATCCACATATCAAAAGTTGTTGAATGTTTTTTGAAACGAGAAAAGCAGTTGTTATGATAAAAAATACAATAGCAGAAATATTTATTATAGCAGAGCCATAGTCATTAAAAATATGGCAGCATAGCTTGTTGGCAAAATATAGCAAAAGACCGAGTGAAATACCTTTAAAAAAATATTTCATAAATAAATCCTCCTTGCGTTAAGGTTATTCTTCTATATACTCCAAAATATCTGCCGGCTGACAGTTAAGTGCATTGCATATGTCATTCAATGTTGAAAAGCGAATTGCCTTTGCTTTGTTGTTTTTGAGTATGGAAAGATTGGCAGGAGTAATACTTATTTTTTCACTAAGCTCCATAAGTCCGATTTTTCGTTTTGCCATCATAACATCAAGATTAACTATTATTGGCATCCTAAAATTCCTCCTATATAGTAAGCTCATTTTCGAGTTTATAATTTATTGCTTGTTTGAAAAGATCTTTAAGAGTAAGACAAAATAGAGTGCCTACAACAAAAATCATAGAAATAACTATTGCTGCAAAAGTAAATAAAAACAAGCATTTGACAGCGTAGATGAGAGCAACAATGCTGCAGGAAACTGCAATTTTGCGAAGGTGATTTACATTCTTATCCACAAATGGATTGCCAACAAGCAAAGAGCGATACATTTGTTTAAGGTTGAATAATATATATACACAACATAGTCCTGAAATGAAAAGAATAATTGTAAATACCGTTAGGTATTCAGAATTAGAATAATTTATCCAGTCAAATAACCAACTTGCAACAAATGGTACCATAATTGTGCATACAATGCTTAAGTAAAAAAGAACATCAACTGCGGCTTTTGATATGTAGTGCGTAAGACTTTTTTCATACATAGTAATCTTCCTTTCAAAGAAATTTTTCTACTGTAGTCATCGGAGAAACGTTAAACGTTTGAAGAGCTGATAACTAACCATATTATAACAGGAAAAATCATGTTTGTCAATATAAATTTATCGAAAAACAATAAAAATAAACATCAAAAGAATTTATGTTTTTTTAATTAAAAACTCTTTACATTCAACTTTCTTTATGCTAAAATACTAAAAAGAAAGGTGGAATAAAGATGCAATATGGAGAAGATATAGAAAAAACAAAGCGCTTTAAAGAAGATTATAAAAATTCAATAGATGAACTTATTTTAAAAAGACAACAAGAAATTGAAGACGACCGCATAGAAAATGCTAAAAATATTTTTAAAAACTCCGAGGATTTCAGAGAGGAGTTTAAAAATCTATTAGGCTGGCCTTTAAATGAAAATTCACCAAGAATGTCAGCTGATGTCGAAACAGAAAAGCTTTCAGAAGAAGAAGGCTATACTTTATATAGGATGCAATTTACAATTTTAGAAAAGATTAAATTAACAGGCTTGTTTGTAAAAATGAATGGTGATGAAAAAAAGCCATTGGTTATTGTTCAGCATGGCGGGTCGGGAACTCCTGAGCTTATATCGGGAATTTATGGAGATACTGCAAATTATAACGATATGCTACAACGTGTAATAAAGCATAAGGTTCATGCCTTTGCGCCACAATTGCTTTTGTGGAACGAAAGCTACGAGGTCCCCTTTGACCGAGTAAAGATTGATGCAATGCTAAAAAGAATAGGTTCCTCAATTACAGCTTTGGAAATTTATTCAATTATGACAATTCTTGATTATTTTGAAAAACAAGATTATGTTTCACGCTTTGGCATGGTAGGACTTTCTTATGGCGGATTTTATACTCTATTTACAGCAGCGATTGATAAGAGAATTAAATCCGCATTATCTTGCTCATTCTTCAATAAAAGAGATGCGGTTGCATTTCCTGATTGGAGCTGGTTTAATTGTGCAGAAAAGTTTGATGATGCTGAAATTGCCTGCTTGTGCTATCCAAGAAAGCTTTATCTTAGAATGGGAGATAAAGACGAGCTTTTTTCAGAAAAAGAGAGTGTCTGGTCTTTTGAGAGGATAAAGAGCTATTGCAAAGATGTAGGAACTGACTGGGTTGATTTTGAAATTTTTGAGGGAAATCATGAATTTTTAAAAGATGATGCTCTTATAGAAAAGCTTATTAAGGATATAACAAATTAAATTTAAAAAGGAAGTATCAAAAATGAAATTAGAAGGACTTACAATTAATTTTCTTGGTGACAGCATCACAGAAGGTACAGGGACAAGTGCTCCTGAAAAGGTGTATCATGCAGTTTTAAAAAACAGTGCAGGACTAAAAGAGGTACGTAACTATGGTATTGGCGGAACAAGAATTGCCATACAAAAGGGAACTAAAAAGCATCCTAAGGACGAATGGGTAGATATAAATTCTTTTTGTGAAAGATATGACCAAATGGAGGATGCAGATGCTGTTGTAGTTTTTGGCGGAACAAATGATTATGGACATGGTGATGTGCCGTTCGGGAATTTCAGCGACAGAACTCCCCATACTTTTTATGGTGCCTGCCATTACTTATTTGAGGCACTTATTAAAAAATATATAGGAAAGCCCATTGTTGTTATGACCCCGTTACATAGATTAGATGAAATGAATGACAAAAGCGATTTAAAGGTAGTTGCAACAGGAACACTAAGAGATTATGTAAACATAATAAGGGAAGTGGCAGAGTATTATTCACTGCCTGTGCTTGATTTGTATGCTACAAGCGGTATTCAACCCGAAATAGAGGAAATAAAACAAATGTATATGCCCGACGGACTTCACCCTAATGATGAGGGAAATGCCATAATTGCACATAAGTTGAAAAAGTTTTTAGAAATGCTTTAAAAGAGGATGAAAAATAATACTGTTAGTACTGCGACAGTAAATCAGTGGGTAACACAAGCTTTGACAAAAGCTGATAATTTTATAGTAAATAGCAAGGATTCATATTATACAATCGTTAATATGGGTCAGTAAGTCGGTTCTAACGGTGAAGAATTTATTAAAGTTGTATTTAGTACAGCTGGAAAAATAATTACAGCTTATCCGGTAAAGTAGGGGGAATAATAATGATTGATATTAAATCAAGTTTTTCTAGTTGGTTGTCACCTGACGAAATATTAAAATTATCATATTATGATTTATTGAAAGAGGAACACAATATATGTATCTTTATTAATCAGCAATTTTTTTTGAGCAACCGTTGTTTCCAATTTTAGAGTTTCTTTTTTCTTATTTAAGATTTAACTGTAAGCTTACATCAATATAAGCCATTTGGGGACGTACATTTTTTGGCTCGTCCCCCAAGTTCCCCATAGCGGACAACCTACACCTACACTCCTGATGGTTTGCGAGCGTCAAAAACCCAAGGCACAAATCAGACTAAGTTCTATTGGGACAGAGGGTGCTGATGTTTACAAAACAAAAAGTGGTGCAAGATTTTTGAACCGACC
>JAZURZ010000094.1:0-38611 GCA_045606465.1 Clostridia bacterium
CTCACGAGGGTCACGACCTTTTTTCAAAAGGCTGTCTGCAATGTCACGAATAGTGGGAGCACCTACGCCAAGTTCTTCCGAGAGTTTGTTTATATCAGCCTTGTTGAGACGAGGTAAAAGCTCGGACAAGGCGCCTGATGAAACGTCTTCGGTGGTGTAACCTAATATTTTAAGAAGCTTTTCAGCTGCAGAGTAGCTTTCGGGGTGAACGCCTGTGTTATCAAATACATTATCGCCATCGGTTATTCTTAAAAATCCTGCACACTGTTCAAAAGCCTTCTGTCCAAGCTTTGCAACCTTTAAAAGTTGTTTCCTGTTTTTAAATTTTCCATTATCCTCTCGATAAGAGGCAATGTTTTTTGCAACTGTCATATTTATTCCGGCTACATATGACAAAAGGGAGGGAGAAGCGGTATTTAAATCCACACCGACGCTATTTACACAATCCTCCACCACTCCGCCAAGAGCGTCCCCAAGACGTTTTTGGTTCATGTCGTGCTGATATTGTCCGACGCCGATTGCTTTGGGGTCTATTTTTACAAGCTCGGCAAGGGGGTCTTGCAGACGTCTTGCAATGGAAACTGCGCTTCTAAGAGCGACATCATATTCGGGAAACTCTTCGCTTGCAAGTTTTGATGCAGAATATACCGACGCACCTGCTTCATTTACAATCATATAATATACCTTTTTGTCAATTTCTTTTACAAGCTCTGCAGCAACCATTTCGGTTTCCTTTGATGCAGTTCCGTTGCCTATTGAAATTAATCCCACGTTATGTTTTAAAATAAGTTCTTTTAAAATTCTTTTTGCTTTTTCACGATCGTGATTGGGAAGGGTACAATATACAATGCCGGTATCTAAAACCTTGCCTGTGTCATCAACAACTGCTACTTTACAACCAGTACGATATCCCGGGTCAAGTCCTAAAACTGTCTGCCCCTTTATAGGTGGCTGCAAGAGAAGACCATTGAGATTTTTTGAAAACACTTTAATTGCTTCTTCTTGAGCTCTGTCGGTCAGAAGATTTCTTATCTCGGTTTCAACCGACGGAGCAATAAGACGTCTGTAGGCGTCTTCTGCGGCTGCCTGAACATAAGATGTAGAGGGGGCAGGAACTTTTGCAGACACTTGTTTTTTTAAGTAATCGGTTGCAAATTCTTCTGCCATTTCAAGCTTGACGCTTAAAAAGCCTTCTTTTTCACCACGGTTTATAGCCAAAATGCGGTGATTTGCAATCTTTGAAACTGGCTCGGAAAATTCATAATACATTTCATAAACGCTTTGCTCAGCGTCCTTTGCTGCCTTACTTACAAGAATTGCATTGCGATAGGTCGTAGCTCTTAAGCTTTTGCGATAATCTGCGTTGTCGGAAATTTGCTCGGCAATAATGTCCATAGCGCCCGAGAGTGCATCCTCGGTTGTTTCAACACCCTTTTCTGCGTCAATAAAATCAAGAGCAAGTGTATCAGGCGAGGAAGAAGACAAATCCTGCAACATAAGAATTTCGGCAAGCGGTTCTAAGCCTTTTTCCTTTGCAATGGTAGCTCTTGTGCGGCGCTTGGGGCGAAAAGGACGATAAATGTCGTCTAATTCGGTAATGGTTTTTGCTGCTGCAACGGCTTCTTCTATTTCGGGAGTAAGCTTTTCCTGTTCTCCTATAAGGCGAAGAACCTCTTCCTTTTTTGCTGCTATGTTTCTTAAGTATTCCAAACGCTCCGAAAAAGAACGCAAAACCTCGTCGGAAAGCTCGCCGGTTACTTCTTTACGATATCTTGCTATAAAGGGAATAGTGTTTCCCTCGTCAATAAGCTTTATTGTGTTTACAACCTGAAATTCCTTGAGTGAAAATTCTTCAATTAATGTTTTTATTATCCGATCCATATAAAAATTTCCTTTCACATATATTCAATTAAAGAAGATTTTAAAAAACTTCTACAGGATAATTATACCACAAAAGCTTTAACAAAAACAATAAATTTTAAAAAAATGATGTATTTTGAGAAAATTTTGAGAAAAAAGAGTAAAAAAATTTAAAAAATTTTTTAAAAAAGTATTGTGTATTTTAAAAATATAGTGTATAATGGGAGTGAATAGGAGCATTTTGGAGCAAATTGGTTGATTTGTTCATCAAAAAAGTCAAGAAAGGACGGTGTGGGAATATGATATATTTTGTTGGCGAATATCCACGTCAGTTGGATGAGCGCAACAGGTTTATTTTGCCTGCAAAGGTAAGAGAAAAATTGTCAGAAACTGTTTTCATAACCCGCTCGCCGTCTGAAAAGTGTCTGAATCTTTACACCGAGGAAGAATGGGAAATTATTGCGCAAAAGGTGCGTGAGCTTCCTACGGGAACTGACCGCAATGCCGCAATGTTCCAGAGAAGACTCTTCGGAAAAGCAATGAGCTGTGAGCCTGACAAGCAGGGAAGAATCCCTCTTACTCAGGAGCTTATAGATTTTGCAGAGCTTAAAAAAGATATTGTTTTGGTAGGAAGTAACACAAAGCTTGAAATATGGGACGTAAACCTTTGGAATAGCATAAATGCTTGTGCTGATGATGACATTGTGCTGGAGGGAATAAAGCAGTACGGAATTAATATATAAGCCCGGAATTTTGAGAGGAGCCGCAAAGGAATGGAATTTAAGCATATCTCAGTGTTATATGAAGAAACGCTGAATTTGTTGAATTTAAAGGATAATGGTGTGTGGGCAGACGGAACTCTCGGCGGCGGCGGACATTCATATGGAATATTGTCACGCACAAAAGAAGGGCTTTTAGTGGGAATAGACCAGGATGAGGAGGCAATAGCTGCAGCGTCTTTGCGTCTTGCAGAATTTAAAGGCAGAACAATATTTGTAAACAAAAATTTTTCAAACATAAAAAACATTTTAAAAGACTTGAGTATTGATGCACTTGATGGCGCTGTGCTCGATTTGGGGGTATCCTCTTATCAGCTTGACAATGCCGAAAGGGGCTTTAGCTATATGCAATCATCAAGGCTTGATATGAGAATGAATCAAAAAGATGAGCTTGATGCATATAGGGTGGTAAATGAATATACAAAAGAAAAATTAACTCAAATTTTTTATGACTATGGCGAAGAAAAATGGTCAAAAAGAATTGCAGAGTTTATAGTTGAAAAAAGAAAGCAAAAACCCATAGAAACCACTTTGGAATTGGTAGATGTTATAAAGGCGGCAATACCCAAGGGTGCAAGAGAAGAAGGCTCGCATCCTGCAAAGAGGGTATTTCAGGCAATAAGAATAGAAGTAAATTGCGAACTTGGAATATTAAAAGAGGCAGTATGCGATTTTGTTGACGTTTTAAAGCCGGGCGGAAGACTGGCAGTTATAACATTTCATTCATTAGAGGACAGAATTGTAAAAAATGCTTTTAAAAATCTTGCGTCGGGATGCGTTTGCCCTAAGGATTTTCCTGTATGCGTGTGCGGCAAAACTCCCGAAATTAAAATAATAACAAACAAGCCCGTGTTGCCGGGCAAGGAAGAAAACGAAATAAACTCCCGGGCAAAAAGTGCCAAGCTCCGGGTGGCAGAGAAACTATAGATAAAGGGGTGTAGTAGAAATTGGCTCAGAGCAATCTTGCGTATAAGTATGATAACCTGGCGGAAATTCATAAACAAGAAGAAAAGCTACGCGAGGAAAAAAGACAAGAAGCAACAAGGGCAAAGGCAAAAGAACAACGCAGACTCAACTTTTATATTGTTTGTGCGATATTAGCTCTTTCGCTTTCAGCGTATTTTATGGTTTCCAAAAATGTTCAAGTGCATGAAACTGCTAAAACAATTGAAGAATTGGAAAAAGAGCTGGCAATGCTTGAATCCAATACGAGCCAAAAGATATTTGAGCTTGAACAAAGTGTAGATTTAAATACTGTTGAAGAAATTGCATCTACACGATTGAATATGCAAAGGCCTGAAAAATATCAGATAGTATATTTAAATGTCCCTGTAGATGATGTCACCGAGATTACAGCAAAGGATGTCGAGGGGGTAAGAAATCAGGTAGGAAACATGGCAGAAAAAATGAAAAAGAACTTTCTTGGCATATTTGACCTTGGATTAAAATAAAATGAAAACAAGAGAAAGAGTCGTTCCTTAAAGGTATCGGCTCTTTCTGCAACATAAGCAGATTTTGACTAATTTATGGAAATGGTGTGGGAAAATGTCAATTACATTGAGAAAAATAAAAAGGCGTACATATGTGCTTTTTGCCCTGCTGGTTATATTGCTTATAGCACTTATAGCAAGGGTGTTTTATTGGCAGGTGGTAAGGGGCGACGAATTGCGCGACAAGGCAATAAGCCAACAAACAAGCAAAACCAATATAAATGCATCAAGGGGAACAATTTATGACAGAAATGGAAAAGCAATAGCCGAAAGTGCTACTGTAAATACTGTTGTGTGCAATCCTCAGCAGATAGCAAAGGATGGTTCGGCAATGGTGGTAGCAACTCAGCTTTCTCAAATTCTTAATATGGATTATGAAAAAGTTTATTCTACCATTACAAAATCCAACCGCTATCAGGTGATAAAAAAGAGAATAACAGTTGAGGAAAGCCAGGCAATAAAGGATTTAAAGGATAGCGAGAAAAATAAAGATGCAAAGCTTTTTAAGGGAGTTTATTTTGAGGAGGATTCAAAAAGATATTATTCTTATGGCATAGCACCGCACATTATTGGTTTTACAGGATATGATAATAATGGACTTCAGGGAATAGAAATGACCTTTGATGGTGAGCTTTCGGGAAATCCCGGAAGTATATTGAGCCTGAAAAATGCAGCCGGAATTTCAATAGAGGAGCAATATGAAGAGCAGGAGGATGCAAAAAAAGGAGCAGACGTTGTTCTTACAATAGATGAAACAATTCAGCATATTCTTGAGAAATATCTTGAAAATGCAGTTTCTGAAAATCTGCTTAAGGAGGGCGCCTGCGGAATTATAATGAATCCGAAGACTGCAGAAATTCTTGCAATGGCAACCAAGCCTGATTTTGATTTAAATGACCCATATAATATTGAGCAGTTTACAAAATATGCAATAGAGCTTACCGAAGACGATGTAATGAAGAATTACAATTCAGACAATTCAGAGGACAAAAACAATGCAATAGTTGCAATCCGCAACAAAATGTGGAGAAATAAATCGGTGTCCGACACATATGAACCCGGTTCTACTTTTAAAATCCTTACTGCCGCAATGGCATTGGAGGAAAATGTGGTAAGCCTTGACAGCCATTTTTATTGTAGTGGAGTAAAGCAGGTAGCAGACAGAAATATAAGATGTAACAAAACTGAAGGGCATGGTGCCGAAACCTTTGTGCAGGGCGTTCAAAATTCCTGCAACCCTGTCTTTATAGAATTGGGCGCAAGAGTGGGTTCAGAAAAATTTGCAGAGTATTTTAAGGCTTTCGGTCTTACCCAAAAAACTGAAATTGAGCTTATAGGCGAATCGGGAAGTATATACTACAAAAACAAGCTGGGCGAAGTGGACCTTGCAACAAGTGCTTTTGGTCAGGGTTTTAGTGTAACTCCGATACAGATGATTACCGCAATATCTTCAGTAATAAATGGCGGAAATTTAATGAAGCCTCAGATAGTAAAGGAAATTCGAGATGAAAGTGGCGTAGTAAAGTCCTATCAGCCCGAAATAGTAAATCGTGTAATATCGGAAGAAACCTCAAAAACCATGAGGGAGATTTTGGAAACAGTTGTTTCAAGTCCCACAGGTGGCGGAAGAAATGCTTATATAAAAGGATATAGAATAGGGGGAAAGACAGGAACAAGTGAAAAGGGACGAAATAACGACAAAAGAATTGCATCTTTTGTAGGCTTTGCACCTGCAGACGATCCTCAGATAATATGCCTTATTATGATGGATGAGCCACAGGTGGCAGTGCGTTATGGCGGAACAATAGCGGCACCTGTCGTAGGCTCAATTATAGAAGAAACATTAGAGTATCTTGGAGTAGAAAGACAATATACCGAGGAAGAAATGAACATAGTGACCGTAAATGTCCCGGAATTGAGAAACATGAATGCAGAAGAAGCCAAAACAATAGCAAAACAAAAGGGCTTTAAGGTTCGTGTTGTGGGAGAGGGAGAAATGGTTCTTGATCAATTACCCAAGCCAAGTGTTACAGTGGGAGAAAACTCCACCGTGATTTTATACACCGAGGAGGGTGACGAAGGTAAATATGCGACTGTGCCTGATGTGAAAGGAATGTCGCCGAAAGCGGCAAGACAACAACTTGAAGACTATGGATTGAATTTTGAAGCGGTTGGTGCAGGACTTAATACTACTAATGGAGCATACGCAGTAAAACAAAGCGTTGATCCGGGCGAGAAGGTACCCCGAGCAACCGTCATAAGCGTAGAGTTCAGGCATTCGTCATCCGATTAATATTTTTTATAAATATGAAAGGACGGCAATAAAAATGAAGGCATGTGAATTGTTTGAAGATGCCGAAGGATTTGAAAATATTCAAATCAGCGGAATTTTCGATGATTCACGAAAGATAATTCCCGGCGGGGTGTTTGTTTGCATCGCAGGAGAAAATGACGACGGACACAGATATGCAGACCGAGCCGAAAGACTTGGTGCGGCAGTTATAGTTGCAAGCCGTGAGATTTTTGTAAATATTCCTGTAGTGTATGTTGAGGATACAAAAAAGGAGCTTGCAAACCTTGCACAAAAATTTTATAACCATCCCGAAAAAAGACTAAAACTTATAGGGGTTACAGGAACAAATGGAAAGACAACAGTTACATTTTTAATTAAATCAATATTAGAGGCGGCAGGAAAAAAGGTAGGAATTATAGGTACAAATAAATGCCTTGTAGGTAATAAGATAATTGACTTTGAAAGCTCTTTGCCTACGACACCGAGCAGTCTGGAGCTTTCAAAGATTTTTTTGAAAATGTTAAAAGAAAAGGCAGAATATGTAGTAATGGAGGTTTCATCTCATGCTTTGGCACTTTCAAGAGTACATGGGCTGAAATTTGAGGTGGGAGTTTTTACAAATCTTACTTGCGACCATTTGGATTTTCACAAAAATATGGAGGAATATTGGAAGGCAAAAGCAAAGCTTTTTGAGCTTTCCGATGTGGGAGTAATAAACATTGATACTGCCATGGGAATAAAAATGGCACAAAAATGCAAATGCAAGATTGTGTCAGTAGGTGTTCATGATGCAGATATAATGGCATCGGCAATAACTTTAGGAGAAGATTTTGTTGAGTTTATTGCTGAAGAAAATGATGAAAAGCAGCTTATAAAACTAAAAATTCCTGGACGTTTTAGTGTCTATAACGCACTTTGTGCAATTGGCACGGCACGGGTTTTAAAAATCCCATATCCTTCTATAGCTGCAGGTCTTGTCGGAGCAGGCTCAGTAAAGGGCAGAGTGGAGCTTGTGGCAGCACAAACACCATATCGTATTTTTATAGACTATGCCCACACTCCCGATGGATTGGAAAATATTTTGCAAACTGCGAAAGGCTTTACAAGGGGTAAAGTAATAGCGGTTTTTGGCTGTGGTGGCGACCGTGACAGAACAAAACGTGCTGTCATGGGAGAAATTGCAGGGAAATTAGCAGATTTTTCTGTAATAACCTCGGATAATCCCAGGACGGAAAATCCTATTGCAATAATTGAAGAAATAAAAAAGGGAATTGACAGAACAAATGGAGAGTATATAATTGTTGTAAATCGACGTGAGGCTATTGAATATGCCATGTCTGTTGCAAAGGAAAAAGATACTGTACTTTTGTGTGGAAAAGGACAGGAAAATTATCAGATAGTAGGAAAAACAAAATATCATTTTGATGAACGTGAAATTGTAGAGGAAATATTAAAAAAATCTGCAGAGAATTAATTTGCAGACAAAAATACAAAAGTAAATTTTTGGAGGATATTAAAAATGAAATATTTCTTGTTGTTAAGGGACGGACTTGGCATTGTACTGATACCTCTTTTAATAGCCTTTGGTGTCAGCGCAGTGTTAGCTCCTGTTATGATACCCTGGCTCCGAAAGCTTAAGTTTGGACAGCAAATTTTAGAAGATGGCCCAATATGGCATAAAAACAAGCAGGGGACTCCCACAATGGGCGGAATTGTATTCATAATAGGAATTGCCATTGCCGCCATTGTAGCAATGCTGGTGAAGTTTGACATAAGTCTCTTGATGATGATAATTGTATCTTCAGGCTTTGGAGCGATAGGCTTTGTTGATGATTATATAAAGGTTGTAAAAAAGAGAAATCTCGGACTTGTTGCATGGCAAAAACTGATATTACAATCTGCACTATCAATTTTGTATGTGTTTGTTCTTAATAAGACGGGTAGTCTTAGCACTGAAATAGTTGTTCCTTTTATGGAGAACACAATAAAAATGCCATGGTGGTTGTATATTCCATTTATATTATTTGTGGTGGTGGGAACTGTCAACTCAGTAAATCTTACTGATGGTCTTGACGGACTTGCAACAAGTATAACTATTGTGGTTGCTGCCTTTTTTGGAATTATTGCATTTTTGCTTGGAAATAATCCAACCCTCTTTTTCGCGGCAGCACTTGTTGGGGGATTGATAGCATTTTTAATTTTCAATCATTATCCTGCAAAGGTTTTTATGGGGGATACAGGCTCACTTTTTTTAGGCGGTGCCATTTCGGTTATGGCAGTTGGTTTAAAAATGCCGCTGATACTTGTAATTGTAGGTTTTGTATATCTTTTTGAAGCCTTGTCTGTAATTATTCAGGTGGCAAGCTTTCAGCTTTTGGGAAAGAGAATATTTAAAATGAGTCCCGTGCATCATCATTTTGAAATGTGCGGCTGGAGAGAAAACAAAATAGTAGTTGTTTTTTCGGCGGTTACTATTTTATTATGCGTTTTAGGATATTTTGCATTGGCAGGATATATACAAATGTAAAGGATTTAAGAGCCTGTCTTTTAACAAAAAATCATTTGTTTTAAGAATAGGCAGAAAGGCTATGGATTGTTGTTATGGCAAAGAGAACTAACTTAAAGGAACTTCTTGGTCTTGAGTTTAGGGACAATGTAAAGCGTCCTCCTCAAAAAGGCTTTGATGTGACATTTTTGCTTTTGGTTATTATTATGACCTGTACAGGTCTTATTATGTTGCTTAGTGCATCTGCTCCTGCGGCAAGTACAAAATATGATAATGCATATCATTTTTTTCTGCGCCAGTTTGGCTTTGCAGTTGCAGGATTTGTAATTATGCTTGGAATTTCAAAAATAGATTACAGACGCTATAAGCCATTTGCAAAGGCATTTATGATTTTTTGCGTAATTTTACTTGTGCTTGTTCTTTTGGTAGGAGTGGAGCATCAGGGTGCAAAAAGATGGCTCAAAACCGGAATTGAGTGGCAACCGTCTGAAATTATGAAGCTGGCTATTGCAATGTATTTTGCACGCCTTGTAGAGGATGGAAAAAGGGAATTAAAAAGTATAAAAAGTCTTGTTCCATATGCCAGTTGGATGGCAGTTACAGCGGGACTTCTCATGTTGGAAACTCATCTTAGCGGAACAATTATTATATGTGGAATTGGTGTAGTAATTCTGATTGCTGCAGGAGCAAGATTAAGATATTTCTTTGGAATTGCGGCAGTAGGAGGGCCTCTTGCATTGTTGCTTTTAAGAACTGACCCTGTGAGATGGAGCCGAGTTGAAAATCTTTTTGACCCATTTAGTGATATGCAGGGAGTAGGATATCAGGTTGTTCAGGGACTCTATGCCATTGCCACAGGCGGATTTTTCGGACTTGGTCTTGGACAGAGTGTTCAAAAGTATTCTTATCTGCCCGAGCCTTATAATGATTTTATATTTGCAATCATTTGTGAAGAAATGGGGCTTTTTGGTGCTTTGATAATAATGATTTTATTTGCAAGCCTGATAATAAGAGGCATAAAAATTGCAACCGAGGCACCGGATATTTTTGGAAGCCTTATGGTCACTGGAATTATGGCACAAATTGCAATACAGACCATTTTAAATATTGCAGTTGTAACATCAAGCATTCCAAACACCGGAGTTGCATTGCCTTTCTTTAGCTATGGCGGAACATCGCTCGTGATGCTATTTGCCGAAATGGGAATAGTATTAAATGTTTCAAGATATAGCCGAAAAGGACTTTAAATGGAGGATTTTGTTTATGCGTATTGTTTATGCAGGAGGCGGAACAGGAGGACACATTAATCCTGCCCTGTCAATAGCTGATTATATTAAAAAAAAGGATTCTTCTGCTGAGGCTTTGTTCATAGGGACAGAGCGAGGATTAGAAAAAAAGCTTGTTCCCAAGTCAGGATATGAAATTAAATATATTGAAGTGTTGGGCTTTGACCGAAAAAGGCTTTGGAGAAATGCCGAGGTACTTATAAAGCTTGTAAAGGCAAATAAAAGCTGCATTAAAATATTAAAGGATTTTAAGCCCGATGCAGTTGTGTGCACAGGAGGATATGTAAGCGGTCCGGTAGCAATGGCTGCACATAAGCTTAAAATTCCAGTTTTAATACATGAGCAGAATGTGTATCCCGGGCTGACAGTAAAGGGTTCACAAAAGTATGTTGACTATGTTGCAGTAAGCTTTCCAGAAACTGTAAAGCATATAAAAAATAAAGAAAAATGTGTAGTTACAGGAAATCCTGTCCGCTCAGAAATTTTGCAAGCTAAAAAAGAGGAAGCAAAAAAAGCATTAAAGCTTGGAGAAAAACCATTTGTTCTGGTGTTTGGCGGAAGCTTGGGTGCGCAAAAAATCAATGACACCATGATAGGTGCTATTAAAAAATTGTCACAAGAGGGAGCTTTTTCTCTTCTGTTCGGAACAGGCGAAAGAAATTATGAAGATGTATTAAGCAAAATAAAAGAACAAAACATATTGTTAAATGATGATATACGTATAGAAAAATATATTGATAATATGGCAGATGCTATGGCAGCTGCAGATTTGGTGGTCTGTCGTGCAGGAGCAATTACAGTGAGTGAAATTGCCGCTTTGGGAAGAGCTTCAATTCTTATTCCCTCTCCCAATGTTGTAAGAAATCATCAGGAGCAAAACGCAAGAGAATTTGAAAAAAATAATGCAGCGATTATGATAACTGAGGATAAGTTAACAAGCGAAGAATTATATAATAAAATAGTAAAAGCCATAAAGGATGAAGAATTTTTGAGAAAGCTTGAGGAAAATGCAAAAAAACTTGGCAGGCGTGACTCATTGGAAAGTCTTTGTGAATTGGTTTTTAAAATGGCAAAAAAATAAAAATTAAGGGTTGCGACATAAAGGTTTTAAAAAAACTTTTGTCGCAACCCTTTGTTTAAAAAAACAATTTGTTTTAAAAGTTCCTGACTTTGCACAAGTCGGTATCTTTTATCGCATAATCTCCATTGCAGTGTCAATAACGCTGCCAATGCTTTTAAAAACTCCTGCTGTTCTTTTCTGAAGCTTGTGGCGTTGCCTATCTGAAACAGGATCCATAAGCATTGTAATAGCGGCTCCCACAATTACGCCCGTGGTTATTCCTCCTATAAAGCCTGCAGTATTGCGCATTTTTTGATTCTCCCTTTTGAAAATTTTAAGGTATTTTTTATACCTAAGATAAGTATTTCCGAAAGTTTTAAATTTTAAACCATTTTAAAAAGCAATTTGCACATAAAGTACAATGAAATTTTTGTCAAGAAAGATATTGACGAGCAATTTGTTTGGGTATATAATAATTTTATAAAAATTACAAAATTTTAACAAAAGAGAGGCATTATATCAATGGCAGAGATTATTCCTTTTAAAGGTTATAGGTTTAATTTTAAAAAAGTAGAAAATTTAGGAAATGTAATGGCACCTCCTTATGAAACAATATTAAAGGAGGAGCAAGAGGAGCTTTATAATCGTAACGAATATAACATTGTGCGTCTGAATAAAGGAATGCAATATGAAGGGGACGATGAAGTAAATAACTGCTTTACACGTGCGGCAAAAACCCTTGATGAGTGGATAAAAAAACAAGTTCTTGTTGCAGATGAAGAGCCTTGCTTTTATCTTTATGAGCAGGTGGTTACATATAAATATACCACCTATTCAAATCTTGGTTTTATTGGGCTTTTAAAATTGCAGGATCAAAATTCGGGAAATATTTTGCAATGTGAAAAGCATAATAGTAAAAGCAAGCCTGCGCGAAAAAATCTTTTAAAAGAAACGGGCGCAAATTTCAGCACAATTAATTGCATTTATATGGAATATGAAAAGGAGCTGATGAATAAGCTCAAGGAAATAAGTGAAAAAAAAGAGCCTGATATGTCCTTTAAAACTCACGAAACAATTGTAGGAGAGGACGTAAACCAACGTGTGTGGGCAATAAAAGATGAGGCGACCATAAAGTTTATTTGTCAAAGAATGAAAAATCACACCTTTTATATTGCCGATGGTCAGACAAGATACGAGGCGGGGCTTGAATACAAAAAAGAATGTGAAAAAAACAATCCCAATCATACGGGAGCAGAACCATATAACTATATAATGGCACTTTTTACAAACGCATTTGATGACGGACTTATCCAGCTTCCTGTGCACAGACTTATAAAAAGCAAAAAAAGATTTTCAGAGGACTTTTTAATTGCCTGCGCTCAGGATTATTTCAAGGTGGAAAAAATAATAGTGGATACTGCAAGCGAGGATTTTGTAGATACTATGAAAAAGCAAACAGCCACAACAAGAAAAGAAAATAAATTTTCAATTTATTGTGGCGGAAATTACTTTTACAGACTGACATTGAAGGATACAACTGCAGTGCAGGGGCTTCTTCCTGATGCTTCTGAGGCGTATCGCAAATTGGACGTCACGGTGCTTAACAAAATAATTTTAGAGAAACTTTTAAATATAACAGAAGAGGACATGGCAGAATGTGTCACATGCACAACTCGTGCATCTTTTGGCATTGCGTCAGTGGAAAATAAGGAATTTGACTGCATGATAGTTGTAAATCCCGTCCGTGCAGACCAGATTTGTCAAGTGGCAATGGCGCATGAGAGAATGCCTGAAAAATCAATGTTTATATTCCCTAAAGCATCAACAGGTGTTGTGGTTTATAAAATGGAAAAATAATTTTAGAAAAAGGGAGCTTAAAGGATAAAACAAAAATTAAGGTTTCTTGTGAAAAACCTTTTACTCTGGAAGTAAATGTAAATTACTTGTGGGATAAAAGAGTTTTCGAAGTTCCTGCAGGAGAAAGTACATTTGTTTTGTAAAAACAAAGGGCTGTAGCAAAATGAATATTCATTTTGCTACAGCCTCTTTTGCTTCAAAATAATATTTTCATTCTTCAATTCTTGCAGCGACATAATAATGCCCAGTTTTGCCGACTCATATGTAAGTCCGCCTTGCATATAAGCAATGTAAGGCTCTCTTATGGGTGCGTCGGCGCTGAACTCTATTGATGCACCTTGAACAAAAGCACCTGCCGCCATTATAACCTGGGACTGATATCCAGGCATATCCCATGGCTCGGGAGTCACAAAGGAATCCACAGGAGCACCCCTTTGTATGCCTCTGCAAAATGCAATCAAGGGCTGAGCTGAGCCAAATTTTATATCCTGAATTATATCATATCTTTCCTCAAAAGGACGAGGAGAAACCTCCCAGCCTAATTTTTCATAGACTGCCGAACACAAAACTGCTGCTTTAAGCGCCTGAGAAACTATGTGCGGAGCCATGAAAAAACCTTGATATAAACTGCGGTTAAAGCCAAGACTTGCCCCACATTCCTTACCTATTCCTACCGATGTGAGCCTATATGCACAAAGCTCGACAAGATGCTTTTTCCCTGCAATATATCCTCCGCATGGCGCAAGTCCTCCGCCTGGGTTTTTAATAAGAGAGCCTGCAATAAGGTCTGCGCCATAATAGGTCGGCTCATGAACCTCGGCAAATTCACCATAGCAATTATCTACAAGAACAATTGTATCGGGGGAAATGTCTTTTACAAAACGCGCTATTTTACCTATTTTTTGACTGCTGTAAGTGGGACGGTTTCCATATCCTTTTGAACGTTGAATCATAACCGCCTTGACTTTTTTTGAAGAAAGAGCCTTTTTTATTTCTTCATAAGCAGGATCACCATTTGAAGTCAAAGATATTTGCTCATAGCTTACACCAAAATCGGCGAGAGAGCCATTTCCCTCCTCGCCTGCAATCCCGATAACCTCTTCGAGGGTGTCGTAGGGCTTTCCTGTAATAGACAAGAGTTTGTCGCCTGGTCTTAAAATAGCAAAAAGCATGGTTGAAAGGGTGTGAGTGCCCGAAATAAAATTGTGTCTTACCAAAGCGTCATCACATTCAAAAACCTGCGCATATACCTTGTCGAGAGTGTCACGCCCCAAATCGTCATAGCCATAGCCTGTAGTTGAGACAAAATGTGACTCGCTTACGTGGTTGTCGGAAAATGCTTTCATTATTTTCATTTGGTTCACTTCTGCAATTTGCTCAATTCTTTCAAAGAATGGACGCATATTATTTTCACATTCCTCGACTAAATCAAGAACGTTGGAAGAAACACCAAATTCCTTTTTTATAAATTCCTTATCCATTAAAAGAGTTACTCCTTGCAATTTTTTAAAAATTTCTCGTGTGCCGCACGCAACTCTTCTGCCTTTTCTTCAGGAGCAGTGGGATTACAATGTGCCCAGGCACCAGTTTCAGAGGAAGCATTAAACTTAACCTTGTCTTTAGAACGCAGTGGCGGATAAAATGCTATATGAAAATGATAATAATCAGAATTGCCGCTGTTTACAGGATTTTGATACATGCACATCATGTAGGGGAAAGCATAGTCGAAAAGACTGTCCAAGGTTCCTGCAGCTTCTTTTAAAGTTTTTGCAAGGGAGTCCTTTTCCTTTTCGCTAAGCTCGCTGATGTTTTGTACATGACGCTTTGCTGCTATATAAATTCCATATGGATACTCCGAGAAAAATGGAAGAAAAACCACAAAATCATCATTTTCAAAAATGATGCGGCTTTTTTCTGAAATCTCGTCTTTTAGCATATCGCACATAAGACATCTTCCTGTCTGGTCAAGATGCTCCTTAAAAGATGAAATTTCAAGCTCGATTTTTTTGGGAATTACACAATAGCCATAAATCTGACCATGGGGATGCGGCATGGTAACACCAACAATCTCGCCACGGTTTTCAAATATAAAAATATATTTGATATTTTCGTCCTTTTTTAAATCCTCAAAACGGTCACACCACAAATCCACAAGCTCGCGAATGTGAGGTGTGGGAAGCTCAGGCAAAGTGACAGTGTGCTCGGGAGAGTAGAGAATCACTTCACATTTTCCATACGCAGGACGGGTTTTGTAAATGTTAGTTTCAACATCGTCAGGAGTGGGTGGATTTTGTGAAAGAGCAGGGAAATCGTTGTCGTACTTATACACTTTAAAATTGTCAGGTACTTTACCCGAACCAGGACAAAAAGGACACCAACCCTTTGGCATCTGAGGTCTGTTTTGTCTATGAGATGCAATCATTACCCAATCCTTTGTTAAAGGATTCCATCTTAATTCTGCCATATTTATCGTAGCCTTTCTTTTTTTAAAAATTAAAAAACAAATCTTTCGCCCTGTCAAATATTATTGTACTACTTAATTTAAAATATGTCAACACATAAAAAATCGAGTAGATTGATTTAAAAAACGAATATAAAAGAAAAAGCGTGAGAATAATAAGTTAAAGTTACAACAAAAAAGTGAGGCATAAAAATGACAATAATAGGAATTGTAGCCCAAAGAGTAAGTAAAATAGCAAGCCTTTTAAAAAGTTTTTTGTCAAAAGCGGGGAAGAGCGTGGTTGTGGCGGATTGTGAGGTAATAAACACGCAAATTTTAAATGATATTAAATCCATGGGAGTAGAATATCTTATTATTTCCTTTAAAAAAGGAAGCGTGCGCCCTTTGTGCCTTGATATATTAATTCTTGATGATCCCGCGCGGATAGAGAAGAATTTGATAAAATGTGTTTTCTCTCACACAAGACTTATATATAATGCAGACTCTGCCCCTGATTTTCGCTTTATGCATCCTAATGCAATAAGCTATGGAATGTCTTATGCATCGGATGCCACATTGTCGAGCATAGATGACAAGCTTAATGGAACATCTATTATTTTTTGTTTGCAAAGACCAATAAAAAGCCTTTTGGGAGATATAGTTTGCGAGGGTGAATTTTTGGTGGAGACCTCCAAAGCAGATATAAACGTGGAGGATATTCTTGCGGCTGTAACCTGCAGTATATTATGTAAAATACCAATATACAAGAGTAAAAAAGCGGCATATTTATTCATGTAGCGGAATAAATATAACAAGAAAGATTTATTGATATTTGTTCTAAAAGAGAATATACGAGGAGGAAATAACTATGGAAAATAACATCTGCACCAATCATGCCCAAATGATTGGAGTTGTAGAAACCGAGCCTGAATTTAATCACGAGCTTTTTGGAGAAAAATTTTATACCTTTGTTTTAAAAATACCAAGGCTTTCGGGAACAAGCGACTATATAAAAATAATGATTTCTGACAGACTTATGACCGATTTTGCCATTAACGTAGGTGACAAAATTGAAGTGACGGGGCAATTTCGTTCATATAACAGCTATCAAAATGGAGAAAATAGACTTATACTTACAGTTTTTGCAAAAGACTTAGAATTTTGCGAAGAAGAAAACAAAAACCCCAATTCCTTGTATTTAGAGGGATTTGTGTGCAAAGAACCGGTCTATCGCACAACACCATTCGGACGAGAAATAACTGATATTTTGCTGGCAGTCAATAGAACCTATAACAAATCTGACTACATACCCGTTATTGCATGGGGCAGAAACGCAAGATATTGCAGAAGCTTTAATGTAGGTGATAAGGTAAGAATATGGGGTAGGGTACAGTCAAGAGAATATCAGAAAAAAATAGACGAAGAAACAATTCTCACAAAAACTGCCTATGAAGTTTCGGTAAACAAGCTGGAGGTTGTGGGAGAGGAATAATCTTTTATATTTACACCACTTGAAATTTATCGCTTTATGTTATATAATTGTTTTAATAACTGATACTAAAGGTGGTAATTGATATAAAGGTAATTATAGCAGAAAAACCAAGCCTTGCGAGGAATATAGCCGAGAGCATAGGCAATATGAAAAAGCAAACAGGCTTTTTTGTTGGTGAAGAATATATAGTAACATGGGCTTTTGGGCACTTGTTTTCTTTGGCGGATGTTGAAAGGTATCAGCCCTCCCCCGAGGGCGAAAATTTCTGGACTATGAAAAATCTGCCCTGCTTTCCCGAAGAGTTTGAATTTGAGCTAAAAAAAGATAAAAATAAAAATGTTGACGCAGGCGTTGTCAAGCAATTTGAAATAATAACAACACTTGTAAATCGTGACGACGTAACTGAGATAATAAACGCAGGCGACGCCGACCGAGAGGGGGAAATTATTGTAAGAATTTGTGTGGATAAGGCTCTTAAAAAAGATATTCCCCAAAAACGACTGTGGCTCCCAGACCAGACTCCCGAAACAATAAGAGAGGGACTTAGCCAGACAAAGGACTCATCGGAGTATAAAAATCTTGCAAATGAAGGCTTTGCAAGGACTTATATCGACTGGCTCTATGGAGTAAATCTCACACGCTATGCAACATTAAAATCTGGCACCCTTTTAAGAGTGGGCAGGGTAATTGTGCCTATAGTAAAAGCAATTTATGACCGAGATATGTCAATAAAAAATTTCACTCCCGAAACCTATTACACTATAGCAAGCAAGGAAATAACCAATGGTGAGGAAATAGAACTTATATCCAAAAAGAAATTTGAAAAAAATGAAATTCATAAGGCAGAAGAAGCAAGCAGGGAGTATAATGAACAAATTGCAGTTGTTTGTGAGAAAAAGAAAAAGAAGGATACCCTTGCTCCGGGAAAGCTTTATTCCCTTACCAAACTTCAGAATGTGCTCGGTAAAAAGTATAAAATGCCAATGGAGGAAAGCTTAAAAACCGTGCAGGCACTTTATGAAAAGGGCTATGTAACCTACCCAAGAACAAACTCTGAATATCTTGCAACTGCTGAGCAGGATAAGGTTAAGGGCATAATTGCTGCTGTTTCCAAGCTTGGATATCCTGTCAAATTCCGCTTTGCAAAAAGCATTTTTGACGATTCTAAAATAGAGTCACATTCGGCACTTACACCCACCCATAAAATACCCCAAAAAACTGCACTGTCAGAAACTGAGTACATAGTATATAGCACCATAATGCGCAGATTTGTAGCAGTTTTCTGTAGCGAGGAATGCGTTGTAGAAAAGACCGAAATAAAAATAAAGGTAGGAGAATTAGAGGAATTTAATTTAAAGGGCACGGTTGTGGCAGAAAAAGGCTGGACAAAATATGACGATTATAACAAAAAAGATAAAATTCTGCCCCTGCTTGAAAAGAACGATGAAATAAAAATAAACTTTGCCCCCAAAGAAAAGGAAACCACTCCTCCTAAGCATTATACAATAGAAACACTTAATAACTATTTAAAAAATCCCTTTAAAGAAGATAAAAAGAATGTAGAAACTGATGATGATGCAGAAGAATATCGTGCAATTTTTGAGGGATTAGAGCTTGGTACCGAGGCAACCAGAACGGGGATTATAGATAACGCAAGAAAGAGTAACTATATATTGCTTAAAAAGGACGTCTATACCATTTTGCCCGAGGGAGAAAGACTAATAGAGAACCTAAAGGATATGCAAATAAGCATGGACAAGTATAAAACCTCTGAACTTGGCAAAGCATTAAAAAAAGTTTTTCGTGGCGAGTTTTCTATAGATGATAGCGTAGAAATTGCAAAAAAGGAAATAAAAGAGGTTTTTGAAAGAAAAGAAGAACCACTTGAGAAAGACAGCGATGATGGCTTTGTGGGAGATTATGCGGGAAAATGCCCCCTTTGCGGAAAAGAGGTAGTAAGAACAAAATTTGGCTATGGCTGCAGAGGCTATACTGATGGGTGCAAATTCTCAATAAATAGAAAAATATGCTCAAGAGTTGTTTCAATAAATAATGTAAGAAAACTTTTGAATGAGGGAAGAAGCAGCAAAATAGAGGGCTTTGTTTCCCCAAAAACAGGCAAAAGCTTTGACGCTTGCCTTAAAATAGAAAATGGCAGAGCGGTGTTTGAATTTTAAAAAGGAGTTTTTTAAATGGCACAAAAGCAAAATACCCTTTCGGAATTAAAAAAACAAATAAAAAATAATGATATAAAAAATTTGTATCTTTTCTGGGGCGAGGAAATCTATCTTATGGATATGTATCTTGGAATGCTTCAAAAACAAGTATTAGATGAAGGCCTGCCGGAGTTTAATCTTCTCACAATAGAAGATGCAAAAACCCCCTTGACGGAAATTGCAGATTATATTGACACCTATCCTATGATGAGCGACAAAAAAATTCTTATATTGCGTGGGACGGGCATTTTAAAATCTGCCAATGAAGAAATAAAGGAATTTTGGAAAGAACAACTTGAAATTTTGCCTGAATACATAGTTGTGATTTTTGTCGAGAACGAAATTGATAAACGAAACACAATTTATAAAGCGATTGAGAAAAAAGGCCATGTTCAGGAATTTTCATACCTTTCTCCCACAGATTGCGTTACTTGGGTAGAAAGAAAAGCGCTTTCGGCAAAAAAGAAAATAAGAAAAGAAAATGCCCAGTACCTTGTGGAAATTTGTGCCGAGGGACTTGAAAATTTAAAAAATGAAACCGATAAGCTTATAAATTTCTCCGATGAAGAAATTACACGCTCGGATATAGAACGCATGGTGTCAAAATGCTTGAACACTAAAGTTTTTGAAATGACAGATGCTATAATGGAGCATGATGCGGATAGGGCACTTTCCATATTGAAAGATATGAAGACAGTTAAAGAATCTGCTTTTAAAATTTTGTATATTCTTTTCGGCACATTTGAAAAAATGCTCCTTGCAAGCCTTATGCTAAAGGACGCAGAACCTGCCGATATGATAGCAAAAGCTTTGAAAGTGTCGCCATTTATTGCAAAAAAGTATATGAAAAAAAGCTTTAAAGATGAATTTTTAACAGATTGCGTTATGGCAGTAGCACAAGCTGATTATGACATCAAAGAGGGCAAAACCGACGAATGGACAGCCCTTGAAAGCCTTGTTTTTACCATGCTTAAAAAAGCATAGCTTTCATTAATTTCTAACTTAAAAATGATAATATAATCTACAAGAAAACTTTAACGAAAAGCCTCCCTTTTACCCTAAAGGGTACATGGCACAAGGGAGCTTTTTTCATAAGTGTCGTTTTTTGCTTTGTCACAGCTTGTTTTTTGTGGGCTTAAAAGCACTCAAAAAAATGGTTACTTTTTATACAAAAATATTCACAAAAAAATAACAATGCACACGTAAAATTTGTGAACAAACACAATGAAGTGGCAATGTGCACAAAAACATGATAGCAAAAACCATCAAAATAACCAAAACAAGCATTTGCGAAATAAATGTGTTGAAAAAAAATTCTAAATAAGTTATAATTATAGTGTAGTGAGTGTGATGTGTGAGCGTGAATTAAGCGTAAGTTCATAACCATTTGGGCAAATGGTTTAAAAAGCTAAAATCGCAAATTTAATTAGGGAATTTGTGCGCAGTGAACACAAAGTCCTGAAAACTCACATAAAACAATTTTTAATTATTCTAAGTTAGAAAGGGGTAATACACATTATGAAGAAGTTATTTTTAGTCGGTGCAATTGTTGCATCAATGGCATTTTCTTCATCAGCATTGGCAGCTGTTTCTTATGGTAATGGCGAAAATGCAAAGGTATCATATGATAATGGTACTGTTTCAGTAACCACAGACTTGTCAGACTACTCAGGTCAAATGACAGTTATTGTTCTTAACAATGACGATGGCACTGTTGCTCCGGAAGATATCATGTATATTGACCAAGCTGCAGCAGGCGCAAACATTTTCCAGAACATGGGATTAAAGACAGCAATCCCTGCAGGTGGTACATACACTGTAAAAATCGGCGGTGAAAATGTTCCTGCTTTAATTACAGAAACAATCACAGTTACTGATGATGGTAATGAAGGCACAGACTGGACATTTGTATATGGTGATGTTAACGGAAGTAATACAGTTACAGTAGATGACGTTATAGCAATAGTTAACCATTTGATTGCTGCTGGTAGCAATGCAGGTGGCGACTATGACATTGGTGAAACCATTACATTAAAAATTAGATAATAAAATTTTAAAGGAGATTCTTAAGTTATGAAAAAGATAATTTCATTTTTAGCATCAGTTGCTATGATGGTATCTGTTTCAGCAACAGCTTTTGCAGCGGCTCCCGAAGGTGCAGTTCCTGTAATTAGTGTTTCAACACCTGTAGATGTTGAGGGATTATATTGCGCAGATATTGATTTAAGCGGCTTGGGAACAATTCATCGTACGGGTTCAAATGCTTTGATGTACACAGCAACAGTTATTAATGGTTTTTCGGTTACATTAAAATCAGATGTAGATATTGACCTTGCTGCTGCTGATGACACATCTGTACTTGGTACATTGAGCGCTACAGTATTTGAGGATTTAGGAAACAACACATATAAGCTTTCTTATGCTCCTACAGCTGTTAATACAATGTATCCTAATACATTAGGTGCATCAGTAACCTCTATTGATAGAGCACTTGGAATTATGATGATAGCTTCTTCTGTTCCTACATTAACAGTTATTGAATATAAAGTTTCATACGTTGAGTTGAAGAATGGTAAAGCTGTTGCAGGTTCCAATGAATCATTCTATTCTGTAGATGTAGAGAAGAAGTATGAAGGTGACAATGGTTATGTTTGGGGAGTATCTTTCGCAATCGCAGGATCACTTGATTCTTTAACAGCTACTTTTGAAGATTCAAATGGCAACTCTCAGTCAGCAGAGGCTACAAATGTTGCAGCTGCAGCTGGATTTACAGGTGCAGGTTACTTCACATTCGATATTGGTTTGAACACAACAAAAACAATAACATCAGCTACATTTGATGTTGTTTCAGGAACAGGTACAACATCTTATGGGTCAGGTACCGGAACATGGAACTAAGGAAAGGTGGATGTAGATTATGAAAATATATGAAAAGCCCTTAGTGGATGTTAAAACCTTTGATGTTGAAGATGTTATGACCGTAAGCGGTATCACAGGTGGAGAAATGGGCGATGGCTCAAAAGAATTGTTTAAGGCAATTAACCCAGATGGAAACTACAGCGGCGTAGCATTTAAGTGGTAAAAGTTAATCGAATTTAATCGATATATAAAAAATCCCTGTCTTTGACAGGGGTTTTTTATTGTGTAAGAAAACCACGCCATAGTGGCGTGGTTCAATAAAGGTTAACCGATGAACAAAAAACCAAAGGAAAGCATACAAAAAAATTATTTTATTTTGAAATATTGTAGTATAGCACAAACTATATGTTGGAAAGCCTTCCCCTTGAGGGGAAGGTGGGTTTTGCGTAGCAAAACTCGGATGAGGTGGTGTAGGGAACGAGCTTTTGTGGCGTTGGGCGGAATGACACATGGGTCATTCCCTACGATATTTACACCTCATCAGTCTCGCAAAAGCTCGCCAGCTTCCCCTTTGAGGGGAAGCCTGCAAAAGAGCAACCCATTTATGGGTAGCAAGTAAAAATACGCACGAGTGGCAGGTCAACTTTAAAACGTACTTGTGCGTAGATAGTAGCGGGTAGGGCTATGCCCAAAAATAATTATCAAACCCCTATGCGGGTGGATAATTATTTACAAATTTAATTTTTAAAAAGCCTTTTGTTACCTCTTATAAAATTACAATCCCAACTGATTTTTAAAACTTGAGAGAGTTTTTTCAATTATATCCTCTGCGTCCTGAGTTGATGTGCCGACTGTTCCAAGATAGAATTTAATTTTAGGCTCGGTTCCTGAGGGGCGCACAATAACATAAGTTTTGTCGTCTGCAAGGTCATATCTTAAAACATCGGATTTGGGAAGCCCCTCAAAAGATACATTCGGGTTATTGGAGCTTTGAGTCTGATAGTCAGTTACAAAAACCACATTCATGTCATTAATCCTTTTGGGAGGATTAGTTCTTAAATCCGCTAAAAGCTTTGCCATTTTTTCCATTCCGTCCTTGCCTGGCATGGTAAAGGAGACAGTTTTTTCAGAGTAGTAGCCATATTTTTCATAAAGTGCCTGCAAAGCTTCAAAAAGTGACATATCCTTGGTTTTGTAATATGCCGCCATTTCGGCAATCATCATTGTTGCAACAACACCATCCTTATCACGTGCATGATTTCCTATAAGACAGCCATAGCTTTCTTCAAAGCCATAAAGATAGGTGTGGGAGTTGGTTTTTTCAAACTCAGTCATTTTTTCGCCTATATATTTAAAGCCTGTCAGAACATTCATTATTTTGACGCCATATGCTTTGCAAATTGCGCTGGAAAGCTCGGTAGTAACTATTGTTTTTATAACCACGCCATTTTCGGGGAGGTTATTATTTTCCTTTCTTGACGAGAGTATATATTCAGTTAAAAGCGCGCCTGTCTGATTTCCGGTAAGGACTCTATAAATACCCTCCGCATCACGAACAACCACGCCTACTCGGTCGCAATCGGGGTCGGTGCCCACAATAATATCTACATTTTCTTTTTTTGCCATTTCAATAGCAATCAAAAAGCCTTCCTTGTCTTCAGGATTGGGGGATTTAACTGTGGGGAAGTTCCCGTCCTCAGTGTCTTGTTCTGCCACAACTAAAACATTTTTAAAGCCTATTCTTTTTAATATTTCCTTGATGGGGCGGCTGCCTGTTCCATGGAATGGAGTGTAAATAAGCTTAAAATTATCGCTTACCTTGGCGATTGCGTCGGGGTTAAGTTGCTGAGTTTTAATTTCGTTTAAGAATTTTTCGTCAAGCTCTTCGCCGCACATCTGCAAAAGGTTTTGATTTTTTGCATCTTCTAAAGAAATTCGCTTTACGTCATTAAAAATATCAGTTTTGTCAATTGCGTCTATAACTATTTGTGCAGCCTCGGGCGGCATCTGACCGCCATCTGCTCCATACACCTTATAGCCATTATATTCTTTTGGGTTGTGGCTTGCAGTAATCATAACACCTGCAGCACACCCAAGTGTGCGTATTCCAAAGGATACTTCAGGCACAGAGTGAACCTTATCAAACAAATAAACCTTGATGTTATTGGCAGCAAGCACGCACGCAGTTTCTTCTGCAAAAAGCTTTGAGCAGTTTCTTGTGTCATAGCCAATTAAAACTCCTGCATTGGCGCCATTTACTTTTTTAACATATTCAGAAACGCCCTGGCTTGCTCTTCGCACATTATACACATTCATGCGATTAGTGCCTGCACCCAGAACACCTCTCATTCCTGCAGTGCCAAATTCCAATTCTCTATAGAACCTATCCTCTTTTTCTTTTTCATCGAGGGAAGAAAGTTCTTTTTTTGTGTCGGAATCTACTTTTTCGGACTCCAGCCAGAGATTAAAAGAGTTAATGTAATTTTCCATTGTTTAAAACCTCCATTTGTATATGTAATTTTTTATATATTGTCCATATAAATATTTTAATATATTTTCTTTTCTTTTTCAATAAGAAGTTTTGTCGAAAAGTTTGTTTTTTAAAAGCCTATAAGCCCTAAATCGAGCGAGTTTATAACAGCGGCTATTGCATTGGAATTGTTATCAACAGTGACAATATCTGCTGCGGCTCTTGCCTCGGGGACTGCGTTTGCCACAGCTACGCCAATCTCTGCTTTTTTTATAAGGTCAATGTCATTATAGTTGTCGCCAATGCCTATTGTGCGATTTTTACTTATATTAAGAATTTCTGCAAGCTTTAAAAGTGCCGCACCCTTTGAAACTCCCTTGGGGAGAATTTCAAAATAATTTTCACTGCTTTGAACAAAGTCATATTTTTTTGTAAACTCTGTAGCAAAAAGGTATTTGCTAAGAAATGGCATAGTTTCTTCTTCGGAAAGGAAAATAACCTTTTTCCATGGTGTTAAAACATTGTGATAATCCAAAGAGTTATGAGGAATATGCTCATGAAAGCGATGCATTTCGGCAATTCTGTTCTCCTTGCAAAAATAAAGATTATTATCAGTACAGACCTCAATTCCGACATCGGGGAAATTTTTTTCTACATATTCCAAAACCTCAATTGCAGACCTTTCAAGGTATGTCCCCCACAAAAGCTTATTATCAACAAAGTCATATATTGCACCTCCATTAAAGCAAATCATGGGAGCGTTTGGGGTTATTATATCCAGCAAAAGCTTTGCGCCCATGGGAACTCTGCCCGTCGCAAAGGTAAAAAGTCCGCCCTCTGACATAAAATATTCAATTGCTTGTCTATTTTCGTCGGTAAGACGCTTATCTCCTGTAGTGAGCAGGGTATCGTCTAAATCGGTACAAAACAAAATTCCTTTAAATTTATCTGACATATTTTTGCCTTTCTAAGATTTTGAATTATTTAAAATTATGCAATGCTATATGTTTTGGCAATCCATTTTCAAAAATAAGCTCAGGCTCGCCCATGATAAGGGGGCGTGCGTATTCGATATATGTGTCGGTAACGTCATTTAAATCGGGAGAAATAAATTCATCAGGCATTTTTTTCTCGAAATTTGCAACATCTGACGCTTTGTTTTCAACAATTTCAATTTCATACTGACCTTTTCTGAAAAAGCCCATGGCGGTGCCATTTTTTCCATTTAGTGCCGCACGTGCTCCTGCATAGCCTATTTTTTCTGCCTCATCTATATCAGCAAGGGAAACAAAATGTCCTGCACAGCGTTGAGGGATATTAAGCTCTATGCCACGGGTTTTTAACATAAAGTGATTTTTTAATATTTCTGAAACCACACGAGCGGCGCCTGCAAGACGAACATGTCCAAAGACATCATGAGCCTCTGCCTCGCTTTCGCAATAGTATCTGCCCTTTTCATCCTTTATTCCCTCGGATATTGCAATAACTAAATTTCTTTTATTAGCAGCCTCTACGTCGGCAATGATTTTTTCTCTGCTTATATTATGCTCAGGAAGATATATAAGATGGGGAGCGGCAGAGGTTTGGCTTCGTGCAAGAGCAGACGCTGCGGTAAGCCAGCCTGCGTTTCTTCCCATAATTTCAACAATTGTTATAGATTTTTCAACATACACTGCGCTGTCACGTGCGATTTCCTTAACTGAAGCTGCAACATATTTTGCAGCAGAGCCAAAGCCTGGGCAATGGTCAGTTCCCACAAGGTCATTATCTATGGTTTTGGGAACGCCTACAACTATTAAATCTTTTTTGTGACGCTCGGCATAGTGCGAAAGCTTTGCAACTGTATCCATAGAATCGTTTCCGCCGATATAAACAAGATACTTTATATTAAACTCTGCAAGATTTTCAAAAATTTGTTCATAAATGGTATTTTTTTCGTCTGTATTTGGCAGCTGATATCTGCAGGAACCTAAAAACGAAGCAGGAGTATTTTTTAAAAGCCTGCAATTTTCCTCTGAAGAAAAAATCGGATTTAAAAGAATAAGTTCCTTTTTTCTTATTCCATTTATGCCATTCTCTGCGCCATATATATTTATACCAGAATCCAGCGCAGCTTTAATTACTCCCAAAAGGCTTGAATTTATTGCCGCAGTAGGCCCTCCTGACTGTGCGACCACCATGTTGCCTGAAAATCCCATAATAAAAATCCTTCCCTAAAAAATTTTTTTTCTTTGCCAATGATGCCAAATTCTGCACCACTACTGACATTATATATGATTTGGGCTCCTTTGTCAAATATTTTGTAACATAAATGACATAAAAAAACTCTTGACAAATACATTATATAGTTGTATAATCAAATAGCACACACAAGATGTTGTATATATAAAAAATATTAACATACATAAAAAAAAAGAAAGGAAGAATGAAAAAATGGTAGAAACAATTCTAAAAAGAGATGGAAGACAGGTAAGTTTTGACATAAATAAAATAGCGGACGCTATAAACAAGGCATTTGTTGCAAGCATCAAGCGTGATGACCCTGAGTATTCAATGAATATTGCAAAGCAGGTTGAAATTGACCTTGAAGAGGCAGGTCTTGGAAATCCTACTGTGGAGCAAATTCAGGACACTGTTGAAAAGGCACTTATAAGAAATGGACATGTTCGCACTGCAAAGGCATATATTGTGTATCGTTCCGAACGTTCAAGAATGCGTGACATGAAATCCAACCTCATGAAAATTTATGAGGACATTACCTTTAAAGATGCAAAGGATTCAAATATCAAGCGTGAGAATGCGAATGTAAATGCCGACACAGCTATGGGAACAATGCTCAAATATGGCTCGGAGGGTGCAAAGGAATTTTTTGAAAAGTGTGTGTTAAAGCCAGAATTTTCATCAGCTCACAAGAATGGTGACATTCATATTCATGACCTTGATTTTTTGACCATGACAACCACTTGTTGCCAAATAGATTTGATTGATTTGTTCCACAATGGTTTTTCTACAGGTCATGGTGTTTTGCGTGAGCCTAACGATATTGCAAGCTATGCTGCCTTGGCATGTATTGCAGTGCAGTCAAATCAGAACGACCAGCACGGAGGTCAGAGCATTGTAAACTTTGATTATGGCATGGCTCCAGGAGTTGTAAAGACATATCAGAAAAAATATACTTCAAATTTGCAAAAAGCAATAGAGCTTTATGGAAATGTTGATGTTTCGGAAGACACTTTAAAAGACATAAGAAAAGCGCTTCTGGCAGATGGCAAGATTTTGCGCATGGAAGAATATGAAGACTACCAGAAGGCAGAGCTTGTTGAGGTTGAAAAGCTGGGAGTTTCAAAAGACGTAATTAAAAAGGCGCAGAAATTCGCACTCAAAAAAGCCTTGCCTGAAACCGACAGAGCAACCTATCAGGCAATGGAGGCATTTATTCACAACTTAAACACAATGAACTCACGTGCGGGAGCACAGACTCCATTTTCATCTATAAATTATGGAATGGACACAACTCCCGAGGGTAGAATGGTTATAAAAAATGTTCTCCTTGCAAATGAGGCAGGTCTTGGAAATGGCGAAACCCCAATTTTCCCAATCCAGATATTCAGAGTAAAAGAGGGAATAAGCTACAATCCCGAGGACCCCAACTACGATTTATTCAAGCTTGCTTGCAGAGTAAGCGCAAAGCGATTGTTCCCCAACTTCTCATTTGTTGACGCACCCTTTAATCTTCAATATTATAAGGGAACTCCTGAAACTGAAATTGCATATATGGGTTGCAGAACCCGTGTTATAGGAAATGTTTATGACAAGTCACGTGAGATTTGTAACAGAAGAGGAAACTTGTCATTTACATCAATTAATCTCCCGAGAATTGCTATTAAAGCAAAAGGCGATGTTGCATGGTTCTTTGACGAGCTTGACAGAAAAATTGACCTTTGCATAGACCAGCTTCTGGAAAGATTTGAAATTCAGGCAAACAAGAAGGTTAAAAACTATCCATTCCTTATGGGAGAGGGAGTGTGGCTGGATTCTGAAAATCTAAAGCCCAACGACACTGTTCGTGAGGTTTTAAAGCACGGAACTCTTTCAATAGGCTTTATAGGTCTTGCAGAAACTTTGGTTGCACTCATTGGTGAGCATCATGGACAGAGCGAAAGAGCACAAAACTTAGGACTTGACATTATTTCACATATGCGTCAGAGAATGGACGATGAAAGCAAAAAAAGAGGCTTAAACTTTACCCTGCTTGCTACTCCTGCAGAGGGACTTTCAGGCAGATTTGTAAGAATAGACAAAGAAAAGTATGGAGTAATTCCTGGTGTTACCGACCGAGAATATTACACAAACTCTTTCCATGTGCCAGTATATTATGAAATAAGTGCATTTGACAAAATTGCAAAAGAAGGTCCATATCATGCGTTTACCAATGCAGGACATATATCCTATGTTGAGCTTGATGGCGACCCCACAAAGAACGTAAAGGCATTTGAAAAGGTTATTCGTGCAATGCATGATGCAGGCGTAGGATACGGTTCCATCAATCACCCTGTAGATCGTGACCCTGTGTGCGGATATAATGGAATTATAGGCGATACCTGTCCTCAATGCGGTCGTCACGAGGGTGAGGACGGAATAGGATTTGACCGAATCAGAAGAATTACAGGATACCTTGTTGGTACTCTCGACAGATTTAATGATGGCAAGCGTGCCGAAGAGCGTGACAGGGTAAAGCATGGACTAAATCAATAAGGGGATGTAAAAAAAGTCCAGAACTAAAAAAAGGCGACAATCATATGCAATGAGGACAATTTATTATTTGTAAAATGTTTTCATTTGGATGAAAAATCTCATTTGATTGGATTTTTCTAAAATTTAAGCCTTTTTGCTACGAACAAACTTCGCCACTCGGCGTACCAAGAGTACGCCGTCGGGTAACCAAAAACAAGGAAACACCTTGTTTTGGCTCAGTTTGTCCGTTCTGAAGCATTTTTTTCTATCCCCAAAAAAGGCGGTGTAAAAAACTCATTTTTTTACACCGCCTTAAGCAAATTTTAAAAGGAGAAAAATCATGACCCTTCGCATTTTTGGATTAGCAAATGATTCCATAGTAGATGGTCCGGGCTTGCGCTATGCAATATTTGTTCAGGGTTGTCCCCACAATTGCCCTGGATGTCACAATCCTGCTTCCCATGATTTTAATGGCGGAGAGGAAAAGGACATAGACGAAATCTTAGAAAACATACGAAAAAATCCACTTTTAGACGGAGTGACCTTTTCAGGCGGAGAGCCATTTTGCCATGCCGAAAAGCTTTCCTATATTGCCGACGAGGTGCACAAAATGGGACTTAATATAATGTGTTATACGGGTTACACAATAGAGGAACTTTTGAAAGGTGCAAATTCTGAAAATGCATGGAAAAAGCTTTTGGAAAGAATAGATGTTTTGGTAGATGGACCTTTCATACTCGAACAAAGAAGTCTTGAGCTTGAATTTAAAGGCTCTAAAAATCAACGTGTAATTGATGCGGAAAAAACTCTCAAAAGCAGCGAGATTGTGCTTTGGGAGGAATAAAAATAATTCAAAAAGAGAAACAAGTTGCACACAAAACCTTTAGTTTTGTGTGTAGCTTGTTTTATATTAAGAATAATTTGCCTTATATCGGGGAAAATATTATATGAAAATAAAAAAGAAAGGAAGAAAAATATTTTGAAAAAGTACATTGAGATTATCGACGTTTTTGCAAGAGAAGTTCTTGACTCAAGAGGAAATCCCACAGTTGAGGCAGAGGTTTTAACCGAGGAGGGAATAGGTCGTGCAATTGTTCCCTCGGGAGCATCTACAGGGGTTTTTGAGGCTGTAGAGTTGCGTGATGGCGACCCCAAAAGATATATGGGCAAGGGAGTAAAAAATGCAGTAGATAATGTAAATAACAAAATTGCCGAATGCATAATAGGAATGAATGTTTTTGAACAACGTGCAATTGACGAGGCTATGTGTAAGCTTGATGGAACCCTAAATAAGGATAATCTTGGAGCAAATGCAATTTTAGCAGTTTCGCTGGCAGTTGCAAAGGCTGCAGCGGCAAGTCTTGGAATACCCCTTTACAGATATATAGGTGGCGTAAATGCCCACAGACTTCCTGTCCCCATGATGAATATTTTAAATGGCGGGGCCCATGCAAACAACAATGTTGACATTCAGGAATTTATGATTATGCCTATAGGCGCAAAAAGCTTTAAAGAGGCTCTAAGACAATGCGTGGAGGTATTTCATACTCTAAAATCAATTCTTTCCAAGATGGGAAATACAACTGCTGTGGGAGATGAGGGCGGATTTGCACCAAATTTGTCAGCTGACGAAAAGGCGCTTGATGTTATAATGGAGGCGATAGAAAAAGCAGGATATAAGCCGGGAGAGGATTTTAAAATTGCAATAGATGCCGCATCAAGTGAATGGTTTCAGTCAGATGGCACCTACAAGCTGCCTAAAGCAGGACTTGTAAAAACACGTGAGGAGCTTATTTGTTATTGGGAGGACCTTGTAGGCAGATACCCCATAATCTCCATAGAGGATGCACTTGCTGAGGACGATTGGGAGGGCTGGAAGCTTTTGTCGGAAAGACTTGGTGATAAGGTGCAGCTTGTGGGTGATGACTTGTTTGTTACAAATAGCCAGCGTATAAAAAAGGGAATAGTGCAAAATGTGGCAAATTCGGTGCTGGTCAAGGTAAATCAGATAGGAACTCTTAGTGAGGCTATTGAGGCGGTTGAGCTTGCGCACAAGGCAGGATATACAACTATAATATCCCATCGAAGTGGTGAGAGCGAGGACACAACTATAGCAGATATTGCAGTAGCGCTTAATTCGGGACAGATTAAAACGGGAGCGCCATCACGAAGCGACAGGGTTTCAAAGTATAACAGACTTTTGAGAATAGAAGAGGAACTTGCATTTACTGCTCGATTTGGCATAAGTGAAAGAAACTAAGCTCTCTTTATTTAATACTTGAGCCAAAAACTTGTAAAAAAATATTTTAAAAAATGTTAAAAGGACGATGTGAAAATTCACATCGTCCTTTTAATTTTGTTTTAAGTCTGTGCCATTTTAAGGCAAAACAAGTTTTTAGATTTTATGCGTCAAGCTTAGCGAGCTTAATAGCAAGCTGAGATTTTTTTCTCGCAGCATTATTCTTGTGAATAATTCCTTGATTTACGCCTTGGTCTAATTTTTTGGTTGCATTGTTAAAGCAAACTTTAGCATTTTCAACGTCTTTGCTTTCAACAGCTGCTTCAAACTTTTTAATTGCAGTCTTTAAAGCTGTCTTGTGCATTTGGTTAATTAATGTTTTCTTTTCAATAACCTTAACACGCTTTTTTGCTGACTTAATGTTAGGCATTCATTCCACCTCCAACTAATTTAATACATAATACCTAAACATTTTAACATAATGCTCGGGAAAAATCAAGTGTTTTTTTTAATTTTTTCTAAAAAGTCTGTACAATTGTCAATAATCAGGCAATATTTTTTTATTTTATTATATAATATCACTTATTTTTTTGCAATTTAAGAGTCTAAAACATCTGCTTGTTGTGCAGGAGTGGGACGAGCCAGGGGAGCTTTTGTGGGTGCTGATGTAGTATCAAGCGGTGCTTCAGTCGCAGATTCAGTTGCAGTTGAGCTTGGAGACGGAGCTGGAGATGAAGGAATAACCTCTGCCTCATTCTCGTCAGGCATCGGACTTGGCTTTCCTGATACAGGCTCGTCGGCAGGTTTTGTTCCCACACTAACCTCAGTTGGCAGCATCTTATAGCTGCTGCGGGTTATTTTCTCTGAGCTTATCTGAACACCATTTTCATAGACAGTTTTGATTGTATCCACCACATATCCAGTCTTCCCTGTAGAGGTAACCTTTCGTATATCTGCAGGCAAATTGGGGTCGGGAGTTTCATTTTCTATTGGTTGAGTTGTAGAAATTATATTGTGTGTAAGCTTGACAGTTCGCTCGGTATCTCGCTTTGTTCCTACAATGGATATTGTAACAGTTCCGCCTTTTGCTGCTGACAATATTTTTATTGGATAATCTGTGTTGTTTGCAAATTTAAAATCTATAATGCCATAGGCAACGGTGGAGTCCTGACCCTTTGGAACATATGCAACTGTGAGGGAGTGGTTTCTTCTTTCCACAACCTTGAGGTCTGCATAAAGCACAGCAGAATACAAAGTGGAGCTTACTTGGCAAATTCCTCCGCCTACACCCTGAGAGGTTTTTCCGTTTTCAAAAACAGGAGCAACCTTAAAACCATTTGCAATAGTGGTATCGCCTATTGTGTCGTTGTAAGAGAATGTTTCGCCCGGCTTTATAACAACACCATTTATTCTGCTTGCCGCCAATGCCACGTTGGAGGCACGATTTACCTCTCTTGTAGAATAAGAAGTCGAATAGCTTGATAAAGTGGCATTAAAAAGCTTTGCTTTGAGCGCATCGGTTGTTTTTGATGGAATAGTGGTTTTTGCAGAAATTTTTGCATATTCGTTGTTGTTTAAAAGCTTTACAGCGTCGCCAAGCTCCTCTTTTTGAACCTCGACGCCTACGACATGCTCCTTTACAAGAATTTCATCTTCTTCATAAACATATTCTGCGTCCTGGGGAGGCACACAAAGCCTTTGGTAAAGTTCATCTGTTGTAAGAGGGGCAGAGTCGGATTTTTCAAGAGTTACATTTATATCTTTAAAAATTCCATTTTCAACACTTTTTAAAATCTGATTGCGTGCCTTTTGTGTGTCGGGGCTCTGACCAGGTGTTCTTGGAGAAATGGTTACAACATTTTCTTCAATGTGTATTTCGTAGTCCTTAAATTCTCCATTAAAGCTTGCTCCAAAGGTGTATAAAAGCTCGTCAAGAACTTCAATATTTACATCAGGAGTGCAACCAACGTCCTTTCGTGTAAACAAAAGGGCAAAAAAGTCGAATGAATTTTTAAAAATATTTTTTGATTTGCCTACTGAAAATGCTTTTTCGACAGTATCTTCAACATTTATTGTCATGGAAAGATCCTCGCAGGAAAATTGCGTGGTTAATCCATTTGAATTTATGCTTATAAGCTTGCCTGCAAAGGGATTTGAGACACTAAGCTCTTTTGTGGCCGCATCCTTTGTCATACCGCTCAAATCAGTTGAGCCAGCCATGACATTGTTTGCAATTTTGTCATTAGGGAAAATTGCACCCGCTGCTAAAAACAAGATGAGCAGAATTGCCAAAATTATGCATATTGTTATTATATTTTTGCGCGAAAAAATATTTTCTTTTTTTCTTCCCCTATTCATTTTTATCTCCCTTAATTAAAAAATTTTAAATACTCTAAAATGTATTCAGAATACGCTCTCATAAAGGAATAAAATTCCTTGTTAGACAACAAAATGGTAAAAGCTTTTTTTACATTCTTCACAAATTCAAGATTGTAGTCCGAAACCTTTAAATTCCTTGAAAGAGGGCAGATTGCCTTTGCTCTTGGGTCAACAATAATCTGCAACTTTTCGTTCTCGTCAAATATAGGAGTAAGCGGGAAAATTCTGCAAGCCAATGGTCTTAAAAAACGGTCGCAATGCCCGTTGCAAAAAAGAATAGGCAGATGCTTTTCTTTTCCGTCATAAGTATATGTAAATTCTGAAGATTCAATGTCTGTCCAGTCAGGATTTAACAACTCATACACCTTTTTTTCGCCAGGAAAAAGATACATTCCAAAGTCATTTCCTTTGCAACAAGCCTTGTTGCAAAGCGTGCCGCAATCAGCCGAGATTGGTGTTGCTTTGTCAAACAGACGATATAATTGTAAATATACATACGCAGCGTTCATTTTTGCTTTCCCTCCTGAATGTGAGTATTATAAAAAAACAAACTGATATTCACTTTTGTTATTCTATCATAAAAGAAAACAAAAAACAAGTGGTATTAAATATGAAATAAAAATATAAAGATAAATTAAAAACTTTGTCATAAATAAAACTTATATTGTTTTATAGAATAAAATTTTTGTACCTTTATGTTATATTTTGGAGTAATAATTGAAATTAATTGTCAACTATGGTATAATGACATTATAATATAAAACATTAAAAAATGATTATTTGGAAGTATAAATTGAATGTTAGGCAAGGAGAAGATTTAATGAACAACCAAGAATTAAGCATTTATTTTAGTAATTATGCCATTGAAAACAATCAAACATTAAACAATATTTCAAATCAAACACAATTAAAAATACTTCTTTTATTATCAAATCGTGTTCTAATTCCACCAACACATTTTTTGAAAATGAGTGATAGTAACTTAGATGAATTGGGTGACTTAAAGCGTTTTTTTGAACAGGGTTATATTTGTACAACCTTATATAAAGGATTTGAACAAGTGACAGATTATCTTAGCTTTAAAATTGAAAATGATATTGGATATAATGGAGTATATAAGTATCGGTTAAAAAAACTAGATGGATTTTTTGAATCAGAAAAATCTTTTGTAAGTGCTACAGATAGTAAGCAAGGCGGGGAGTTTACAAGTATAATATTAAACCAAATAGAAGAATACAAAAAAAATATAGATGGCCGAAAACTTGAAAAAGAGTTTGCTGAGGAAGAAAAATATATACACGAATTAATAGCAGGTTCGAATAAAGGGTTTTTATATAAAGCTGAGGTAGAGAAAGAAATTAAAATATTGAAAACAAAAAGAAAAATATCGAACACTTTGTTTAATGATACATTAGCTCTAATTGACAAGAGTTATTTTTTGGCTGGAGCTATAGGTAATAATAGTATTTTATCATATTCTACTCATTATGATGAAATTGGTCTGCCATTGAACTATGGAAGTCATAAAGTTACAAACTTGGCATATAGTACTGATTTTTTTGTGTTGGTTTTGAAAGCTTTAGGGATAATAGAGTCGGTGTCAGAAATAGATAGCTTAAGCGTAAATGATATATTAAGTTTGAAAAGGACTCCTGAATTTGAAAAGTTTATTAAAGAATATGGGAAGTTATGTGATATAGTAAACTGTAAAAATATAGAATGTGATATGTTTCGGGATAGTAAATTTATAAGTGATAAACATAGGAATTTAGTTTGGTGGAAACGTCTGGCAAAATGTTTGGTAGCATTAGTTGCTTTACCTATAGATGGTATAACTAGTCTTATTGAGGGAGAGATGAAGGTGCCTATATATACTATTATTGCTGCATGTTTAGAATCATTTTGTAGTTATAGTAAATTTGACAAAATATTTGAGACTTGTTTGGTTGATAAAATAAGTATAAAATTGTCAAAAAGGATTGATATTTTTTCTCATTTTTGTTTGTTATTAAAAGAGAAAATTAACAATTGTAACTAAATATGAGATTTTGTATATAGCATTTATAGAAAATAAAAAACATTAAGAAGAAGGATAAAAAATGAAGATTGCATTGGTTCAGGGTCCATATAAAGATGCGGTGTATGAAACTATAAGCATGCCTTTAGGATTATGTTGGATTAGCGCATATTTAAAAGAAAAAATAGAAGATGTGATTGTTGAAGGATATGATTTGTTATTGAAACCAGAATTAGAAGCAGAGTTATATAGAAAGGCTGCTAGTGATGCGTTCGATATTATAGGTATTCAAGCTCATTCTGATATGACCGTTTTTGAAGTTATTGATATTATAAATAATATAAAAAAATTAAACCACAAAATTAAAATAATTGCAGGGGGGAATGCTGCAACATATCTTAGTGATGTGTTATTTAGGCATTCCGATATAGATATAATTATAAAAGGAGAGGGTGAAATTACCTTTGTTGAACTTGTGGAAACACTAAGACTTGATAAAAATTTAAACGCAGTACAAGGAATTATTTTTCGTGATGGAATTAGAGTTGTCGAGACAGATGATAGAATATTAATAGAAAATTTGGATGAGTTGCCTCTTCCAGATAGAAGCATATTTGATAGATTTTTATATCCTCAATATGGACTTATGATGTCCCGTGGTTGCCCTTATCATTGTTCGTTTTGCTCCACATCAGCTTTTTGGAAGAACAAAGTAAGGTTTAGGAGCGTTTCAAATATAATTGAAGAAATGAAAACATTGAAACAAAAATATAATATTGAAAAATTGTTTATATTGGATGATTCTTTTGGAATAGATAATAAAAAATGTAGAGAATTTTTATTAAAATTAAAAGAACTATCATTGAATATAAAGTGGGCTTGTGTGACACGAGCAGATGTTATTAATAACGATATATTGGATTTATGCAAAGAAGAAGGGTGTGTCGAAGTACATTTTGGTTTAGATTCGGCTAATGAACGAACGCAAAAATTAACCAATAAGAATTTAGACATAAATTTATTAGAACAAAGATGCAAATACGCTCAAAGTATAGGAATAAGAACTAAATTAAGTATCATCTTAGGATTGCCTGGTGAGACAGAAAATGATATAATGAATACAGTCAGATTGTTACGCGAAATAAGACCAAATGAGATACAAATATATCCTCTAATGCCTTATGTAGGAACTGAACTATTTGATAGAAATAAGGACACAGGGGTTTATTTGTTGGAAAAGGATTTTAGCAAATGGAAACAAGATGCTTTTCAGCCTGTTGTGAAATCACAAAATCTGTCTGAGAAAGATATTGTTAGAATTGCGGAAAACATAGTGGATTTATTTAGAAATGAAGGGTATAAATGTATTCCTTTTGACATGGAACCAGTAAAGAAAAATGAATTATATATAGTTAAAACGATGTTTGCTCCTTTGCAGGCAATGTGATTGGACATAGCGGTGCCTGATATATAAAAGAAAAAGGCTTGTTTTTAAAGTGGCATAAGCTTGGTATAGGCTCTTTTTCGAGAAAATGGTTGTCTAAAACAGAGTTTTCAATATATCATTCAAATCCTATTGATGGCAATATACATAATTATTTTAAAGACAATTACTATAAAAAATATAATGTAGATGAATTTTTTGTAAAATAAACAACAGTCAAATTTTTAAGAAAAGGTGAGAAAAATGTATTTTGACGATTTTAAGGTAGGAGATACCATTGAAATTCAACCTGCAGTGATTGATAAAACTGAGATGATTGAATTTGCCAGACGTTACGATAATATTCCTCTTCATACCGATGAGGAGTATGCAAAAACAACGCATTTTAAAAAGCTGATTGCTCCTGGAGTTATGTCTTTTATGGCAGTATGGGCAAAATATCTTGAAATAGATATGTTTGCAGATGAGCTTATAGCAGGTAAATCAACAAAAATTGAGTGGTTTAAACCAGTATTTGCTGACGATGTTTTAACAGGCAAGGGAACAATAACCAAGCTTACAAAGCGAAATGAAAAAAATGGTATTGTGGAGCTGACAATTAACGCTTATAACCAGAATGACGAGCTTGTATTGTCCGATGTGACGGAAGCAATAGTAAAATGCAGAAGATAAAGAAAAAATGATTTTAAATATTAAAAATTTCCTTGAAAATTTATTTATGGAATTAACGTGGGCAGGAAATAATGTTCCTTGTGACACTCAGGGAGTTATCGTAAATTGTAAAATGAAATAAATTCACACATTTAAAGGAATTTATTTCGTAAAAAAGACTTGTCAATTGACGAGTCTTTTTTTGAATCTTTGAATAATTTAAATGCGGAATGTGCCGAAGGCACGCTCTCGTAAAAGGTTGGTAGTGAAACAAAGGCGTTATGAACGCGTTTACAAGTGAATAGCCGACTTGAACGTGACCTTTTACGAAAAAGGAAGAGCAGCGGAATGAGCGAACTCTGATTTTTGCACAAAAAATCAGAGCAAGCGATATATAGCTTGCTCTGACGTGGCACCCTCTACGTGAGTCGAACACGTGACTAGCCCTTAGGAGGGGCTTGTTATATCCACTTAACTAAGAGGGCAGATACTTTAATCTTTAAACTAAAATAATAAACAGATTTTACTATATATTAAAA
>JAZURZ010000095.1:0-5264 GCA_045606465.1 Clostridia bacterium
GGGTCAGGAACCCTTCATTCTTGACCGTTCGGATGCCTATATCGGAACACTTATTGATGACCTTGTGACAAAGGGAACAAATGAACCTTACAGAATGATGACATCACGCTCGGAGTACAGACTTTTGTTAAGGCAGGATAATGCCGATGAAAGGCTGACGCCAATAGGCTACAGAGCAGGACTTATAAGTAAGGAAAGATATGAAAAGTTTTTGAAAAAAATGGAAATGGTAGAAGAAGAAATGGAGCGTCTTTATTCGGTTATTATTCCTCCGTCTGTTGCAAACCCTGTTTTAGAAAAGTATGAAACTACACCTGTAATTACAGGAATACGTCTTTCTGAAATGATAAAGCGTCCCCAGCTTGATTACCAAAAGCTTGCAGAGCTTGATAAAACACGTCCCTGCTTGCCATTTGAAGTGACCGAGCAGGCAGAAATACGCTTGAAATATGATGGATATATAACAAGACAGAAAATTCAGGTGGAGCAGTTTAAAAAGCTGGAACAAAAGCCGCTTCCGCTTGATTGCGATTACGAAAAAATACATGGATTGCGTCTTGAAGCACGCCAGAAGCTTAATAAAATAAGACCTGCATCCCTGGGTCAGGCGTCGAGGATATCAGGAGTTTCGCCTGCCGACGTTTCGGTTTTGATAGTGTGGTTGCAATCAAGAAAAGAAAATGATAACCAATAAAAACATGAAAAATGTGAAAATAAATGAGGAATGATTTAACACATGAAAAGACTATTTTTAGCACTGTGCTTTTCAATTTTTATGCAAAGCGCAGTATATGCCACAGATTTGAGTGACTGGGCATTATCAGATTATGAAACTGCCTCTCGTGCAGGAATTATATCTTCAGGAGTTGTGAGAAACAATTTAAAAGAAAATATAACCCGAGAGGAATTTTGTGAGCTGATTATAAATTTGTATTCAAATATTTCGGACAAGTCGGTCTATACCCCAGAGAACATTCCTTTTGAGGATACTGATAATGTAAAGGTGGCACAATGCCATGCATTGGGGATAGTGAGCGGTCGAGATGAAAAAAGCTTTGACCACGATGGTGATGTAACCCGTCAGGAAATGGCAAAAATTATTGTAAATACACTTAAAGCCTCCGACATCAACACTATTATTATGCGTTCTGAAGCAGAGGAGATTTTCTCAAAATTTGATGATTCAGAGTCGGTAGCAGAATGGGCATACCCAGAACTTGCAATAACATTAAAATATTCTATAATAAGCGGAATGTCAGAATGTGAGATTGCCCCTCTTGCAGGCGCAACCAGAGAGCAGGCAATAGCAATAGTAAATAGAGTGTATGAACAATTTGCCATGGAAAAAGCAGCTTTTGCATACCCCGAAATAAAGTCAGTGAGCCAATCGAATGATGGGGAAATTTTGCTGGAAATGACACAGATAGATGATATAGAAAGCTATATTTTCGTTGTAAAGGACTCCTCTGCAAAATTAATAGCATTTGTTGAGCAAAAAGCACCTATCATTGCCTTAGAAAAGCTTTGCTTTGAGGAGGGAGAGTCCCATACAATTATTGCAGGAGTGAAGTTTTTATCGGGAATTGAAGTTTTTTCAAATCCCACAGATACAGTCTTTGACAAAACGACCAATACAATCAAGCAGGCGACTACAGAAAAGGAAAAACGCATTTTTCCCGGCGGATATTATTTTGCCACAGAGGAAGAGGCAGAGGCAAACATGGTTGATGTGGTTGTTGATGTCTGGAATGTCAATGAAAATGGCGAAAAGGTTGCAGTTAAAAAAACTATAAAGGTAAATCAGTTTTTAGCCGAGGATGTTCAGAATATTTTCAAAGAGATTTTCCAATCTCCCGAGCAATTTCCTATAAAGAGCGTAGGAGGGTATTGCTGGAGAAACAGTGCAATGGGGAAAATTTCGGAGCACAGCTACGGAACCTGCATAGACATAAACCCCGAAGAAAATTACTATTGCTATACCGAAGACAATTCGCCTATAACGGGAACACATTGGTTACCTTATGAAGACATATATTCCATAACTCCTGACGGAGCGGTGGTTGAAGCCTTTTTAAAATATGGCTGGATATGGGGCGGAACCTGGGACGGAAGCGTAAGGGATTATATGCATTTTTCATATTTAGGAAGATAAATTAACAAAAATAGTAGTATTTTTTGGGAAAATGTGATACAATAACCTTGCGGGAAATAAATTTAAGAAACAAAAATGCTCATAAAGAGTGTTTTATATAAACAAAAAAACATACAGGAGAGTATATAATGGGAATTTTTGATAAAATCTTTGGAACATATTCCGAAAGAGAACTAAAACGTGTTGAACCTATTGCGCAGAGGGTCATGGATTTAGAAGAAGAAACAAAAAAGCTTTCAGACCTTGAGCTTAAGGAAAAGACAACTGAATTTAAAAATCGTCTGAATAATGGAGAAACTCTTGATGATATTTTGCCTGAGGCTTTTGCAGTTATGCGTGAAGCGAGCTGGAGAGTCCTTGGAATGAAGCACTTTAAGGTGCAGGTCATCGGCGGAATTATTCTTCATCAGGGAAGAATTGCAGAAATGAAGACAGGTGAGGGAAAAACTCTTGTGTCAACTCTGCCTGCATATCTTAATGCACTCACAGGCAAGGGGGTACATATCGTTACCGTAAACGATTACCTTGCAAAGCGTGACAGTGAGTGGATGGGAAAGGTTTATCGCTTCTTAGGCCTTAATGTGGGACTTATTATTCACGATTTGGATAATGACCAGAGAAGAGAAGCCTATAATGCAGACATAACCTATGGAACAAACAACGAGCTTGGATTTGACTATTTGCGTGACAACATGGTTATTTATAAAGAGCAGATGGTGCAAAGAGGCCACAACTATGCCATTGTGGATGAGGTTGACTCAATTTTAATAGATGAGGCAAGAACTCCTCTTATCATTTCAGGCATGGGAGCAACTGCTACCGACCTTTATAAAACAGCGGATTTGTTTGTTAAAAACTTAAGAAAACTGGTAGTTACCGAGCATGACGATAAGCAGCTTGACGAAAATGTAAATGCTGACTACATTGTAGATGAAAAAGCAAAGACTGCTGCTCTTACCGACCAAGGTATTGCAAAGGCAGAAAGAGCTTTTGGCATAGAAAATCTTTCTGACCCTTCAAATATGAAAATTCAGCATCACATTAATCAGGCATTGCACGCAAATGGTGTAATGCATCGTGACAAGCAATATATAGTAAAAGATGGTGAGGTTTTAATAGTTGATGAGTTTACCGGACGAATTATGCCGGGAAGACGTTATTCCGATGGCTTGCATCAGGCAATTGAGGCAAAAGAGGGTGTTTCGGTTGAGCGTGAGAGCAGAACTCTTGCGACTATTACATTCCAGAACTTTTTCAGACTCTATTCAAAGCTCTCGGGAATGACAGGTACAGCGCTTACTGAAGAAGCAGAATTTCAGGAGATATATCGACTTGACGTTGTTGAGGTGCCCACAAACAAGCCGGTTGTAAGAATTGACGAGCATGACTCGGTTTATAAGACCGAGAATGGAAAATACAAGGCAGTAATACGCCAGATTAAGGAATGTAACGAAAAAGGTCAGCCGGTTTTGGTTGGTACAGTGAACATAGACAAATCGGAAATTCTTTCGGCTATGCTTAAGCGTGAGGGCATAAAGCACGAGGTTCTTAATGCAAAATTCCACGCAAAGGAAGCAGAAATTGTTGCACAGGCAGGTAAAAAGGGAGCAGTTACAATTGCAACCAATATGGCAGGACGTGGTACCGATATTATTCTTGGCGGAAATGCAGAGTATATGGCAAAGCATGAGCTTATTAAGATGGGAATGACAGATGAAATCATTGCCGAGGCGACAGGCTTTGCAGACACTGACGATGAGGAAATTTTAAATGCAAGAAAGCTCTATAAGGAGTTTTATGACAAATACAAGGCACAAATGAAGCCTGAGCAGGAAGAGGTTATGAAAGCAGGGGGCTTGTTTATAATAGGAACCGAGCGCCACGAATCACGTCGTATAGACAATCAGCTTCGTGGTCGTGCGGGTCGTCAGGGTGACCCTGGTGCATCAAAGTTCTTCCTTTCGCTTGAAGATGACCTTATGAGAATTTTTGGCTCGGAGCGTGTTAAAAATATGGTAAGCACCCTCGGTCTTGAGGAAGATGAACCCATTGAGGCAAGTATTCTTACCAAGGCTATTGAGAATGCTCAGAAAAATCTTGAGGGACGAAACTTTGATTCTCGTAAGCATGTTTTGCAGTATGACGAGGTAATGAACGAGCAGCGTAAAATTATCTATAAGCAGCGTCAGAGCGTACTTGATGGTCAGGATATAAGTGTTCAGATAAAATCTATGATAGAATCATGCATAGAAACAGCGCTGGACGACTATATTGGAATTACTGATATTCCTGAGCAGTGGAATCTTAAAGCATTAAATGAATTTGCGAATAATGTAATAAGAGCCATGGGTGAGTTTGAAGTAAGTTCTGATGAGATGGAAACTATTACAAAGGATGATATAAGAGAGCGTCTTTTGGATATCGCATTTAAAAGATATGCTCAAACCGAGGAGATTTTCGGAGAAAATATGCGTGAGTTAGAGCGTGTTATCATGCTCAAGGTGGTTGATACACTCTGGATGGACCATCTTGATGAAATGGAGCATATAAAAAGAGAAATCGGCTTGAGAGCATATGGTCAGCACGACCCTGTTGTTGAATACAGAAATGTGGGAAGCGAGCTTTATGATGGCATGCTTGATGCAATTAAGCGTGATACAGTAAGATATATTTTAAATGCAAAACCGAGAGTGGAAATTAAGCGTGAGCAGGTTGCAAAGCCGATGGATACAGGAAGTGATGGCTCGTTAGCAAAAAGACCGGCAGTAGCAAAAAAGACTCCCGGAAGAAATGACCCATGTCCATGCGGTAGTGGCAAAAAATATAAGCATTGCTGCGGAAAATAAAAATATAACAGATTTTGCAATAAAGTTAGGATGTGATTTTTAATGTTGGAATACGAACAGCTCCGCCTGAGTATGCAGGGCTTAGAGGAAAACATTACAGATTTGAGGGATTCACTTTGACATTGCAGGAGCAATGGAGGAGATAAAAAAATTAGAGGAAAAAAGTGCCGAGCCCGGATTTTGGGACGACATGGAAAATTCTCAGAAGATTTTGCAAAAAACAAAGCAATTAAAAGACAAAGTGGAGAGTTATGAAAAGCTCAGGA
>JAZURZ010000096.1:0-11238 GCA_045606465.1 Clostridia bacterium
AGTACGAGAGGACCGGGATGGACGTACCGCTGGTGCACCTGTTGTTCTGCCAAGGGCATAGCAGGGTAGCTAAGTACGGACGGGATAAACGCTGAAGGCATCTAAGCGTGAAGCCCCCTTCAAGATAAGATTTCCCATACCGAGAGGTAGTAAGGCACCATGCAGACTACATGGTTGATAGGCCGGAGGTGTAAGTGCAGTAATGTATTTAGCTGACCGGTACTAATATGCCGAGGGCTTGACCAAGAGAAGGTTTAAGGATAAGAGCTATCTAAGTTAGAGAAAAGTTGTTTAGTTTTGAGGGTACATATCCTCTAAAGAGAAATTCGGTGACGAAAGCGAAGAGGTCCCACCCGTTCCCATCCCGAACACGGAAGTTAAGCTCTTCAGCGTCGAAGATACTTGGTGGGTGACTGCCCGGGAAAATAGAACGTTGCCGGAACAGACAATTTAAAACATATCACTTTAAATTGTCTGAATTATGGCCCGTTGGTCAAGCGGTCAAGACACCGCCCTTTCACGGCGGTAACGCGGGTTCGATTCCCGCACGGGTCACCAATCATTTAAAGGCCTTTCATAAAGAAAGGCTTTTTGATGATTTTTTAATAATTGGATCCTTAGCTCAGCTGGTCAGAGCATCCGGCTCATAACCGGACGGTCCCGGGTTCGAATCCCTGAGGATCCACCAAAAAGAAACGACAATTTTCGACAGAAGATTGTCGTTTCTTTTTGTACTCTTATCTATTCACTTTTCTCTTTTCACTCTTCTCTAAAAATTGTCGTTTCTAGAGAAGAGAGAATAGAGAAAAGAAAAGGAAGTTTTGCTCTGCAAAACAGGATTATAAAATATCTCTATTGTTCTGCTTTCCCATAAAAAATAAGCCCATCAGGGCTTATTTTTTATGGAATAAAAGGGATTCGAAGCCAAAGTGGGTACGAACCGTAAAACAAGATAGTCCGGTGGACTGTCTTGTAGGTGAGTGGTGCGAAGACGGTTACTGAAAGCGAAAGCTTTCGGTCGGCAAGCAACGTGTTGCAACGCAACACATTTGTCCCATCCTCTCCTACATAAAAAAGCGTACTGAATTTCAGTACGCTTTTTTTAGCAATATAAATTCCTGGCGGAATTTGCTATATGTACTTCGTACGCGACATATCTTCGATGCGATATGTTGCCTTCGGCAACGAGAAAAAGTAATTTATATCATATGTGAGTAATCATACCACAATAATATTATTATCATCCAACACAAAGAGTTCCTGAAGTTTTTTTGAATTTGTCACTATATAATCTATTTTCTGTATTGGTACAAGGTTAAATGGTGCAGAACGTCTGAGCTTACTTTCGTCGCACAAGAATACAGTTTTTTTGGATTGCGCTATTGCAGTTTTTCTGATTTGGGTTTCAGGGAGTGAAGGGTCTGTTAAAATTCCTTTTTCATTTACGCCATGGCAGGAAAAAATAAGGATGTCTATGTTGAATTTTTGAATAAATTCCTCGGCAAAACTTCCAAAATTTGCTAATGAATTTTCAAATATCTCGCCTCCTGTGCAGTAAGTTTTAATACCTTTTTTGACGAGTATTGCTGCGAGGGGGATTCCATTTGTGAGAACGGTAAGATTTTTCTTTTCTGCCAGAAAATCTGCTATTTGTAGAGAGGTAGTTGAAGCATCTACAAATACTATATCGCCATCTTGGACAAATGTCACAGCGCCGTGACATAGTTTTCTTTTTTCTGCGCTGTTTACAGTTTTTCGGTAGTCTAAGGGGGATACTATGTGTTCGTTTTGAATTTTTTTTGCGCCACCGTGACTTCTTATGATTTGTTTCCGTAATTGTAATTCAGCTAAATCTCGACGTATGGTTGGTAGGCTCACATACAACATTCTACTCAGTTTGCGAGCAGACACATAATTTTCTTCTTCCAAAATTTCCAATATTTTATCGTAGCGTTCTTCTTTTAGCATAATAGCACTCCTTTTTGAGCGTTTTTGATTGTATATCAATATCTAAGCCACAAATTGACAGCTATTGTTGATTGTTTTATTATATATTTGATTGAAATAAATGTCAAGAGGGGATAAAAATGAGTGAGCTAAAAGACAAAAGACTATTTCTTTTAGATATGGATGGTACCATTTATATTGACAATGTACTTTTTGAAGGAACAACGGAATTTTTAAACTACATCAAGTCAATTGGAGGCAGGTACGTATTCCTGACCAATAACTCGTCAAAGAGTGTAGAGGCATACATTGAAAAATTGGAGTCTCTTGGAATAAAATCCGCAAAAGAGGATTTTTTTACATCCACTAATGCGATAATTGAGTATCTCAAAAAGAATAATTATAAAAAGATTTACTCTTTTGGAACAAGTTCTTTTGTTGAACAATTATGTGAGGCAGATTTGCCGGTGACAACTCAAATGTCCGACGACATAGACTGCTTGTGCATGGGGTTCGACACCGAGATCACTTTCCAGAAAATTGAAGATGCTTGCATTTTGTTGACAAGGGGGGTGGACTACATCGCTACCAACCCTGATTGGGTTTGCCCTACATGGTACGGATATGTGCCTGATTGTGGCTCTGTTGCCCAAATGCTTTATAACGCAACAAAAAGAACACCTAAATTTATTGGAAAACCCCAGCCGGAAATGGTATATCTTGCTATGAAAGCAACGGGATTTGGTCCGGAAGAAACAGCGGTTATCGGAGACAGGCTTTATACTGACATTGCTTGCGGTGTAAATGCTGGAATATCAAGTATATTTGTTCTCTCGGGCGAAGGTACCGTTGAAGATGTGAAAAAAAGTGAGACTAAGCCACAATTTATATATAATAATATAAAAGAGTTATATTTGGACTTGCAGAGAGAATAGTGTTGTACTTTGCACAAAGGCATTTAAACCATTCGGCTCTTACAAAAAGACACGACAATTTTCGACAGAGAGTTGTCGTTTCTTTTTGTACTCTTATCTTTTCATTCTTCTCACTTCACTCTTCACTAAAAATTGTCGTTTCCAGAGAATAGATAAAAGAGAATAGATAAGAGAAATGGTGGATTTGCTTACGCAAAGCTCATTTTTATATGTCATCTAAACCATTCGGCTCTTACAAAACAAAACGGACACCAAAGGGTGTCCGTTTTGTTTTGATTTTACAAATTATGCACGAAACAACAACTCACAGGGGTTAACGTATTGTCGGTTTTGAGGTGATAGCGACCCCCAAAAAAGAGAAGAAGTGAGTTGTAAAATATCTAAAGCAAGATTAATAGAATTTAAATTTAGTCAAAAAAACCAAAAAAATATTATTTTTTTAAATTTTTATTGTCATTTTTTAGGGAATGTGATATAATAAAAATAACTAATTTTGAAGGGAGTAAAAAACAATGGAAAAACTCGAAAAGCTTTTTAAAATCAAGGAGCGTGGAAGTAGCATCCGAACCGAGGTTATTGCAGGTATTACCACATTTTTAGCAATGGCATACATTCTGGCAGTTAATCCCGGGTATATGGAAGCAGCAGGAATAGCAAAAGGTGCCGCATTCTCGGCAACTGCAATTTCAGCAGCTATTGCAACTCTTTGTATGGCATTTTTTGCAAACTATCCTGTTGCATTGGCATCAGGTATGGGACTAAATGCATTTTTTGCTTTTACAGTGTGTGGCTCAATGGGTTATTCTTATCAGGTTGCCTTGACAGCAATTTTTATTGAAGGTATCATTTTTATGATTCTTTCTCTCTTTAAGTTCCGTGAAGCCTTGGTTAACAAAATACCGAATAATTTAAAATTTGGTATCACTGCAGGTATTGGTTTGTTTATAACAATTATTGCATTACTTAACGCAAAAATTGTTGTAGCAAATTCTGCAACAACTGTATCTTTGGGAAGTCTTGCATCTCCCGGAGTTGTTCTTGCTTTGGCCGGTCTTCTCATTATAGGCGTTTTGCAACATTTCAAGGTTCCCGGCGGTATTCTTTTAGGAATTATTATTACATGGATTTTAGGTATTTTATCAGAGCTTTGTGGTTGGTATGTTCCAAACCCTGAGGCAGGTGTTTATTCTGTAATTCCGAATTTCACAACAGACGCATTTGCAGCACCATTGTTCTGCGAATTTGATTTTGGTTTTATTATAAAGAATGCTCCTGCATTTTTGCTTGTAACATTTACATTCCTTTATACTGACATTTTTGATACTGTAGGAACCCTTATTGGTGTGGCTGAAAAAGGAGAACTCCTTGACGAAGAAGGAAAGCTTCCTAAGGCAGGAGGCGCATTAATGGCAGACGCTGTAGGTACAGTTGTGGGTGCGTGTCTTGGAACATCTACAGTTACAAGTTATGTTGAGTCAAGTGCAGGCGTTGCGGCTGGCGGAAAAACAGGTCTTGCATCTGTTGTGACAGCAATTTTGTTTATTGTTTCACTTATACTTGCACCTGTATTTACTGCAATTCCGGGATTTGCTACAACTCCCGCGATGCTTTATGTTGGTCTTTTGATGCTTTCATCAATTAAAAAGGTTGATTTTGAATCAGACGTGGCTGACACAATCGGAGCATTTCTTGCTATCGTTATGATGCCTCTCACATATTCGATTGCAAATGGTATCATGTTTGGTATGCTTGCATGGGTTATCTTGAAGATTGTAATTGGCAAGGTAAAAGAAATTAGTGGAGTTATGTGGATTTCAGTTGCATTGTTTGTTGCATATATTGTGCTGAAAGTAATGGGACTTGCGTAAATTATATAAAAAATGGCTGATGTTGATGTGACCCCAAAAAGTTAGACTTTTTATAGCGTAGTAGTTTTATGGCTGCTACGCTATTTTTATGCCTTTTAAAAAACATAAAAATTTCGAAAAATTTTCGAAATTGAAACTATTGCTTTTTTTCTTTTCTGATTTAGAATTAAAAAGGCATTTAAAAAAATATATCTTTTGTTTTGTTAAATATACAAAATTTTAGTAAAATAAGTCAAAAGAAAGAAGAAAGGAAGTTTTTAAAATGAAAAAAATAAAAGAAATTCATGGCGTAGGGAATGGTCCTGCAAGTGACCCATAGATGTGAGCTTTTTAAAAATGCAGGAATTCCATACTCAAGACTGCATGACACAGAGGGGAAATATGGCAGTGGTGAATATGTAAATATCCATTGTATTTTTCCTGATTTTGACGCTGATGTAAATGACCCTAAATCATATAATTTTGAGGCTACGGATATATATCTAAAATATATTAAAAAAGCAGGAACTAAGATTTTTTACAGACTTGGAGAAACAATTGAGAATAGTGAAATTTTTCATAGATATATTTATCCCCCAAAGGATTATCAAAAATGGGCTGAAATTTGCGAGCACATAATAATGCACTATAACGAGGGTTGGGCAGATGGTTTTTATCATGGGATTGAGTATTGGGAAATATGGAAGGAGCCCGACCATGGAAAAATGTGGATTGGCGCTCCTGAGAGTTTTTTTGAATTTTATAGAGTTGTGGCAAATTATTTAAAAACAAGGTTTCCTCATCTTAAAATTGGAGGCTATGCTGCATCGGGATTTTATGCTGCATATCGTGAGAATACATCAGAATGGTTTAAAACGCTTGTTCCATATGCACATAGCTTTTAAAATATATAAAAAATCCTGAAACTTCCGCTCCGCTGGACTTTTTTTCATGACATAATTATACTGATTCTATAGACGAAACCGAGTATCTTTGCAATTTTGTAAGAAATCTTTTGGACGAGTATGGCTTTGACGAGGCAGAGAGCATTTTGGATGAGTGGAATTATGCTCTCGATTGGGATTGGAAAGAGGCGAAGTTCAGAAAGAGCATTACAGCGGCGGCTATGGTTACAGCGTCATTTATTGCCATGCAAAAAATCATGTTGATAAGGCTATGTACTATGACGCGGAGGCAGGAAGAATAAGTTGGTGCGGAATATTTAATGAATACTCAGCTCTTCCTGAAAAACCATACTATGCATTTGTTGCGTTTAATGAATTAAAAAAGCTGGGAGAAGAAGTTGAAATTGAAATAAAGGAAAAGGGAATACACACACTTGCCGCAACAAATGGAAAAGAGACTGCAATTTTGCTTGTAAATTATGTAAGCAAAAAAGAGGGAGAAGACAAAACCTGCACAATAAGCTTAGAAAATTACAAAAAAGCAGCCAAAGCTGAGGTTTATATTCTTGATGCAGAGCATGATTTAGAGCTTATAAAAGTGATTGAAAACCCTGAAAAGAATATTAATTTGTACATAGGCAGAGATAGCGTTGTTCAGGCAATGGCAATAAAAAATAGCATAGGAGGACTTTGTGGCTTTGGCACAACTTTGTTGTCAGGTAAAGTTTTAGGCTATATTCAGGCAAATGGGAGTATGCTTTTTGGAATACCAATGTACGGACAGCAATTTTTGTCTGCTTTTTCATGTATTGTTTTCTTGATAGCAGCAATTTTTTGCCATAAGGTTATTACAAAGCAAGAGGTTATGAAACAATAAAAACTTTAAAAGGTCGGACAAGTAGATGTTAAGCATTGTCCGACTTTTTTGCTATATGATTTTTTTAAAAAGCCCTTGAAAAAAAAGCCCAAATATGATATATTAAAATTAAGATAAGAGGAAAAATAAGTAAAAGGCGGAGTTTTTTTAAAGGTCAGGACAAATAAATAGGAGGTTTAAATTATGACAGAGCCAGTGTTGCTATAGACAAAAAAATTTAGTGCATAAACTTTTTAAATAGCATTGCTTTGTCTTTAAATTACAAAAATAAAAATCAACAAACAATGACAAAAAAGGAAGGAGTAAGAAAAGCCTCTTAGAAGCCATGTGTGGAGGTACATTTTTTCTTGTCCTCTTGTGTTATGAAAAATAGATTGATTTTTTAAAAAAGAAAAGTTATAATCAGAAAAAATTGTTTAAGAAAGGGGTTTTTAAAAATGAATAAGGTAAGAGAATATATTAAGAGTCATTGGGATGAATGTATAAAAGAAAAAAGAGAAGATGAGGGAATTTTCATGGGGCTCCCCTATCCTTATTCGGTGCCATCGGTTGGGTTTTTTGATGAAATGTTTTATTGGGACACATATTTTACCAACAAAGGGCTAGAGATAGATAATAGACAAATGCAGGCAAAACACAATACAGATAACATATTATATCTTGTTGACAAGTTTGGATATATGCCAAATGGAAGCAACACTTTGTTTATAGGTCGTTCGCAACCTCCATTTCTTTCTATCATGGTAAGAGACGTATATGATTATTATGGCGACAAGGTATGGCTTTTGGGAGCATATAAGACATTGGAAAGAGAATATTCTTTTTGGCAAAGCAAAAGAATGTCAGGGCTTGGATTAAATATTTATGGAGGCGAAATCCAAGACGAAGAGGAAATGTTCAGAACATTTTTGGCACGTGTGGGATTTGAGCCCAAGAGTAGCAGAGAGGATATAATAAAGCATTGTGTAGCTGAGTGCGAGAGCGGTTGGGATATGAACCCAAGATGGGAGATAGAGGCTTTTAACTATGCTCCTATAGATCTGAACTCTTTAATGTTTATGCTGGAAAAAAACATGGAATATTTTGCAAAAGAGCTTGGCAATGGCGAGGAGAGTGTGTGGCAGGAAAGAGCAAATACGCGAAAACAAGTCATGCTTAAGTATATGGATAATGGCAAGGGCTTGTTCTATGACTATAATTTTAAAACAAAAAAATTAAGCAGTGTTTTTTCAGCGGCTTCATTTTTTCCTCTTTTTGCAAAGATTGCGGATAAAAAGCAGGCACAAGCTATGGTTGATAATATCGACAAAATAGAGGCAGAATATGGTGTATTAACTTGCGAAAAAAACAATGTAGAAGGAACTTATCAGTGGGATTATCCCAATGGATGGGCATGCCTGCAATATATTGCGGTAAAGGGGCTTGACAACTATGGATACAAGGAAGAGGCAAAAAGAATAGCAAAAAAATATATTAAGCTTGTGGAAAAGGTTTTTGAAGAAACTCAAAATCTTTGGGAAAAGTATAATGTTGTTGAAGGTAATATAAAGGTTACAGCGGAATATGAAACTCCCAAAATGATGGGATGGACAGCAGGAGTATATCTTGCATTGTCGGAATATATAAAAGAATAAAAAAATTATTAAAAACACTTTTGTCTGGGTTGTTTTTTTGCAATAGGAATAGTTTTGCCTTTTATTACATCGCAAATAAAACAAATTGGGAGAGCTCTTTTGCCAATGCATATTCCTGTTATGTTATAAGGTCTTATGTGCGGAAAAAGATATGGTTTTTGGCAGGACTGCTTTTGCCGATTGTCCGCTCGGCATTGTTTGGTGTACCGATGTTTTTTCCTGATTCGCTGTGAATGTCTGTAGAGAATGCAACCTATGGCTTTGTAATAGGCTTTGAATATTTAATTTAAATCAAAGATTATCATATAATTATCCCACAAATACTTGTGGGATTTTGTTGTTTTGCCTTTAAATGCGTTTTATTTTTTGTTTTCTTTGAGAAAAAGTGTTAACTTTTCTTTTTTATTAGATTATAATTACTATGATACATTAGTAAAAATTCTATAAAAGAGGTATATTATGTTAGTTACATTAAGCGAAATATTAAAAGATGCAGAAGAAAAAAATATGGAGTAGACCTTTTTAATATGCTCAATCTTGAAAGGGCAAGGGGCATTATTGATGCGGCAGAGGAGGAACGTTCCCCTATTATATTAGGTGTTGCAGAGGTTCATCTTCCTGTCATTCCATTTGAATATGCAAGTCATATTATGACCAAAATTGCAAATGAGGCAAGCGTGCCTGTGTGCCTACATTTTGATCATGGAACAGACTATGCAAAAATTTTGGAAGCAATTAAGTCAGGTTTTACATCAGTAATGTATGATGGTTCGGCACTTCCATACGAAGAAAATATAGCAAACACAAGGCAAATAAGTAAGGTCGCACACGCACTTGGTTGCAGTGTTGAGGCGGAGCTTGGACACGTTGGTGGAGCAGAGGGCGGAGCAGACGATGGTCACGAGGAGCAATACACAAACGTGGCACAGGTAAATGATTTTATAGAGCGTGCTGATATTGATGCTCTTGCAGTTGCAATAGGAACTGCGCATGGACAATATAAGACAAAGCCAAAGCTTGATATAAACAGATTAAAAGAGATTTATGATATTTCTAAAAAACCACTTGTTTTGCATGGAGGAAGTGGCCTTTCTGATGAAGATTTTAAGAATACAATTAAAAATGGAATAAGAAAGGTTAATATTTGCACAGAGATGTGCATTGTGGCACATAAAGCATATACTGTTGCATTTGAGCAGAACACAAACTTTGAAATTGCTTTAGAGGTTGCAAAAAACACTGTTCAGGAAGTTGTAAGGCAGAAAATGCAGCTTTTTGGAAGTAGCAACAAGGCATAAAAATTATTACCCAAAAGCATAGTGTAAATTTATTTGCGCTATGCTTTTTTTGTTATATATCAAATAAATTTTATTATGATTTAAGATAAAAATAGTAAATTTTTATATTTTAAAGCTTTGTGCTTTTTTGACAATTATTTCTTGACTTTTTGGTTTTCTTACGATATAATTAACACATGTATTATTAAGGAGGTTGGAGTATGGACAATCAAAGAAGTAATTTTACAGGAAAGATAGGATTTGTTCTTGCTGCGGCGGGTTCGGCGGTGGGACTTGGAAACATATGGAGATTCCCATATCTGGCAGCGAAGTATGGCGGCGGAATTTTCTTGTTGGTATATCTTATTTTGGCAGTAACTTTTGGTTTTGCACTGATGAGTGCAGAAATCGCATTGGGAAGAAAGACAGGACTTAGCGCAATAGGTGCGTTTCGTGCATTAGATAAAAAGTATAGCTTTGTAGGCTATCTTGCATCGATTGTTCCTATGATTATTCTTCCGTATTATTCAGTAATTGGCGGTTGGGTAACAAAGTATTTGGTTGCCTTTGTTTCGGGACAGGCGCAGGCAACAGTTGCAGATACTTATTTTACTGATTTTATAGCACAACCCGTTGAGCCTATATTCTGGTTTTTAATTTTTATAGGCATAACCGCTCTTGTAGTTTTGTTTGGTGTTGAAAAAGGCATTGAAAAGGTAAGCAAAATAATGATGCCGATTTTAATTGTATTGGCGATATTTATTGCAGGCTACTCTATGTTTTTGCCTGGTGCATGGGAAGGTGTCCTTTATTATATCACACCTAACTTTTCTCATTTTTCTGCAACTACTGTCTTGGCAGCTATGGGACAGCTTTTTTATTCCATGTCATTAGCGATGGGAATTATGATTACATATGGCTCATATATGAAAAAAGATGTAAATTTAGAATCGTCTGTAAAGCAAATTGAGATTTTTGACACAGGAATTGCATTTTTGGCAGGTCTTATGATTATTCCTGCAGTGTTTGCATTCTCAGGCGGTGACCAGTCAACTTTAGGAAAGGGCCCTAGCCTTATGTTTATTACCTTGCCAAAGGTATTTGGAAGCATGGGAGCAGGAACATTTGTTGGCATTGCTTTCTTCCTTTTGGTATTGTTTGCAGCACTTACATCGTCCATTTCTCTGATGGAGACAGTTGTTTCTATTTTCCAGGACAAGCTCAAATGGAACAGAAAATTCACATGTTTTGTAGTATTTATAGGCTCAGTTATTTTAGGATTGCCCTCATCGTTAGGCTTTGGAGTGTGGAGCGACATCACCATTTTCGGAATGTCCTTCCTTGATTTCTTTGACTTTATAAGCAATAGTGTGATAATGCCGATTGTTGCATTTTTGACCTGCATATTTGTAGGATATATTATTAAGCCAAAGGCATTAATTGATGAAATTGAAACTTCTGCTAAATTTAAGAACAAGAAGTTGTTTGTGGTAGTTATAAAATATTTTGCACCTATTTGCATTGTATTAATTCTGATTTCATCTGTATTGGATGTTTTGGGAATTGCCAAGATCTAAGTAAATATTTAAAAAAATAAGGAGCCTTATGAGGCTCCGTATTTTTGCTGTCAAAAATTTTGTAAATGTCAAGAGTAAATGCGAAAATAATTGAAAATATTTTAATTTTATTCAATTTCTACAAAAGCGCCGCTATTTCATTGTTGAATAATTCAGCCGAACAGCGATAACCAAATATCCCGCGCGGGTAATTGTTTATCCATTCATTAAGCTTTAATAATTCTTCGTCCGGGTACTTT
>JAZURZ010000097.1:0-9909 GCA_045606465.1 Clostridia bacterium
CTGCCAGCATCATGGTAAGTGTTCCCATCATTTCATCAAGTGTGTCAAGCATTTCGGAGACGCTTGATACAGAGTAGCCGTTGTTTGAACCGAATTTTTTCTGCAGGAAGCTTTGAGTAGCACTGACGGTGTCTTCTACAATATCTTCGTTTGCTGCCGAAAGATAATAAGTTGTTATATTATTATTTTTTAAAAACCTTGTCGCTGTAGTATAAGGAATTGTGACCTTGTTGTCAGCCGAAGTTTCTGTTGAATCTCCGCTTTCCTCATAGACACCGATGACAGTAAACGGCTGACCGTTAAGCTTTATTGTTTCCCCCACAGGGTTAAGTCCTGCAAAAAGTTCCTGCACAAGATAGGTTCCTATAATTGCACTTTTAGAACGATTATTTATATCATTTTCAGTGAAAAATCTTCCTGCAACAAGATTTACCTCTTTTATGTTCTGATAGGTTGTATCAACTGCATCAAGTGAAGTGTTTGTGTTGTTAGTTCCAACCTTAGCTTGCGCTCTTCCCGAAATATAGGGAGAAACATCGCTTATTAATTCAGGATTTTCAAGAACAAAATCCTTCATATCCTCTACATCTACAGAACGGGAGGTAAAGCCTCTTGAAAAATTGACGGTTATTAGCTTTGTGCCCATAGCAGAAAGAGATTCTTCTATATCAGCTGTTGCTCCGCTGCCTATACCTGTAAGAAGAATAACCGACGCAACACCTATTATAACACCAAGCATGGTCAAGGCAGAACGACCTTTGTTTCCTAAAATACTCTTAATTGCCATTTTTACAGACTGATTTATTTTTCCCAAATTCATTCTTCCTCACCTCCGTCTTTGCAAAGGTTTGTATCATCTGAGACTTCTGAATTTTCAGCATCCGACAAAAGAGATTTGTTAACGCTTGTTGCATCCGCTCTTGTTTTTTTGTTATCTACATCGCTTACTATTTTGCCATCGCTGATGGTAACAATTCTTTCTGCCTGCTTTGCAATATTCAAATCGTGAGTAATTATAATGATGGTATTTCCCTCATCATGAAGCTCATGAAGCATTTGCATTATCTCAGTCCCTGATTTTGAATCCAATGCACCTGTCGGCTCGTCTGCAAGTATCAGAGATGGCTTTGCACACAACGCTCGTGCTATGGAAACCCTCTGCTGTTGACCTCCCGAAAGCTCGGTAGGCTTGTGATGCATTTTGTCCTCAAGTCCTACTCTTTTTAGTGCTTCTTGTGCCATTTGTTCTCTTTTTTGAGCAGGCACACCCCTGTAAATCAGGGGCAATTCTACATTTTCAAGAGCAGAAAGCTTAGTAAGAAGGTTATACTGCTGAAATATAAATCCCAACTTTTGGTTTCTTAAATCCGCAAGCTGATTGTCCTTCATTTTGCTTCCCTCTATCCCATCAATCCAATAACTTCCGCTTGTTGGAACATCAAGACAGCCTATCATATTCATAAGGGTAGATTTTCCCGAACCTGACGGGCCTATTATTGCAACAAATTCTTTTGGGCTTATGTGCAAATCAACTCCGTCTAAGGCTCTTACTTCATTATCACCCATTTTATATATCTTGGTAATTCCTTCTAATCTTATCATTAAAATTCACCTACTATCTCATGCCGCCCATGCCGGCATGCATCCCTCCAACCATGCTGCCCATACCACCAGACATACCGCCGCCCATTCTGCCAAAGACATTGGTTGATGATGTGGTTACCGACATGCTATATATCTGGTCTCCCTCTGAAAGTCCTGATATAACCTCAGTAAAATCTTCTCCTTTTACACCTGTCACAATCTCAACAGTTACAAAGCCCTCAGGTGCTTCGGGAAGCATTGCGCCTCTGTTACTTCCTGCATTCTGATTGTTTCTCTCGCTATCTGCAGTGGCACCTTGTTCATCTGGTGCTGTAAAGTCAGGTCTTTCGTCCTTGAGTGTATCCTCAGAATTAAATCCTTCCGGTCTTTCGCCCTTGAATGTATCCTGAGGTCTTTGGTCATTCGGCATTTTTTCATTGTCTTTTGAATTTCCCTTTTGTGATGCTTTACTTATTCCTGAGTCTTTTACAAACACAAAAGAGCGTCCCATTGCGGTCTTAATATCAGAGGTAGGCACTCGTAAAACATTTTCGGCAGATTCTATAATAACAGTTGCATCAACATTCATACTTGGGCGCAAATTTCCCGGCTTTTCTATTATTACCTCTGCACTATAGGTTGTTACGCCATTTGTGGCAGTGCCCTCTACCGAAACATTTGAAATGACGCCATAGAAAATCTCCGATGGCAAGGCATCGCAAGTTATTTGAACTATCTGACCCTCTTTGACCTTGCTTACATCGAGCTCGTCTATAGCAAGTTCAAACTTCAGTTTTGAAACATCTGCAACAACCATTAAAGTTGTGCTTGAATTTGTTTTATCTATAGTGTCCCCCGCTTTTGAATTTTTTGTTATAACAGTTCCGCTTATTGGCGATGTTATGCTATAATCCTCAAGCTTTTTTTGTTGCTCTTCTAAAGAAAGCTGTGCATTTTTATATGAAATTGTACTATTTTCTATATCCTTATCAATGCTTTCACTTTCAATCTTAAGAATGGTTTGTCCTTTCTCTACATAATCTCCATTAATTACATATACCTTTGAAACAACACCCTCTGCTTCAGCCTTTGCTACGCCTTTTTCAGAATATTCCACCTTGCCTGAGCCCGGGCTTATCATTCCATTAACCTCACCGCCTACAAGCTGACCATCGTTAATTGCTCCGGGATTTTCAAATTCTATCGTTACATCATAAAGCTTTGAGCCATCTGCCTGAGGATATGGACTTGATGCAATTTCCACAACCTCACCCTCAAATATGCCCATATTTACTGAGCTTGTTATATTAGCTGAAAGTCCAATCCATATTTGAGACACCTGACTTTCATTAAAAGGAAGAACAACCCTCATTATACGACTGTTATTAACCTGGGCAATCTGCTCCGACATAGTTACATCGTCGCCCTCTTTAACACTGAGTCCTGAAATCACACCATTACACGGCGCAGTTATAACAAGGTCCTCTGCTTTTTTTAGTGCATTATTATAGCTTATTTGGCTTTGCTTTAGGGAAAGCTTTTGCTTTTCCATAGTAAGATTGGTATCAGACATATCAAATTGATAAAGAATGTCACCCTCTTTGACAGCATCTCCTACCTCATATGGAGATGCTATAATATCACCGCTTACCATGGATATTATTTCAAATCTCTCATTTGGCTCCACCGATGCACTTCCCGTGATGCTAAGCTTCACATTTCCTCTTGTTACGACATCAACATTTGCCTCTGCTACCATAACCGATGTTTTCTTCGTTGCAAGCTTTCCTGCTATTGCTGCTACCACTATTATAACAGCTAAAATAATTACCTTCATTTTTGTCGGTTTCAGAAAATTTTTAAGCTCGCCTTGTCTTGCCCTTGTTTTCACCTTGTAAAAACCTCCTCATTTTTTTAAATGGATTTATTTTTAAATTTAATTTTTATGCATCATAAAAACAACCTATATAACATTATAGGACAATTATGTATCGTCCATGTGTAAATTTTAAAAACAATTTGTGAACAAATTCCATTTTATAAAATTTTCATTAAAATAAAATTAAAAATCTGCATAAAAAACATTTTTTTGCAAATAATCATAAAAGAGCTTTTAAAATTAATATAATTTATCAATCAATTTAAGAAAGGAAAATTTCGTTATGGATAAAACAGCATTAATTTTAACTATAATAGGTGCAATCAACTGGGGTCTTATAGGCTTTTTCGGCTTTGACGCAGTAGGGGCTCTCTTTGGCGGTCAGGGAAGCATTATAAGCCGCATCATATTCAGCCTTGTGGGAATAGCCGGACTTTGGTGCATTACTTTACTTTTTAAAAAATTCGTAAGAGATGATGATTCTCCTCACGTAATGTAATAAATTTTTTATGTAATATATCAAAGCTTCCTTGAATAGTATTTTATTACCTAATACTAAAAAGGAGATTTGTTTATGAAAAAAATAATTTTTACTTTAATTGCGGCAATTTTGTTGTCTGCATCAATTGTAGGGTGCAGCACAGGCAATGAAAAAAGTCCTGAACCCTCCCCTGACAAGGTCACAGCGAATCAGGAGGAAAAATCCTCTCAGACAAATACTGACGCTGACATTTTAGATACAGAGGAGCTTCCTGCCTCAGAATAATCAGACTGTGAAAATGGCATATGCATAGTATTTAAAAATGCTTAGCATATGCCATTTGTGTTTTCCATTTGTTCATTTTAATTTCTTCCTTTCTTTATAACAAACAGTGTAAAGCTTTGTAAAGAAAGGATAAAAAACGAAGAAATACAAAAAATATGCATTTCTCCGTTTCGTTCTACTTTTTTAAAACTCCCTTCGTTGGCATTATCCAAATCAGGTGCTACGGAAAAATCATCCCGTAAGTGTCGGAGGTAAAAATCCTCCCTCTCAGCCTGTCCACATAAGCTCCACTGTTTTTTACATTATTAAATTTTATTTTTTGTTACTTGCCTTCCTTTAGCAAATCACGGATTTCTGTAAGCAATTTTTCCTCCGCTGAAGGCTCGTTAAAAACAGGCTCTTCTTCTTTCTTTTCCTCTTTCTTTTTAGAAAGTTTTTCCATTCTTTCTTTTGCGCTATTAATAACCTTTATCAAAATAAACACACCTGCTGCGGTTATTAAAAAGTTTATAATCGATTGAATAAATAACCCATAGGAAATTGTGAGATTTTCATTAATTACAATAGCAAGCTTTGAGATATCAAATTTTCCTGCAATAAAGCTTATGCAAGGGGTGAAAATATCCTTAACAAGAGAATTTACAATGCTTGTAAAAGCAGCTCCTATCACAACGCCGACTGCCATATCCATGACATTTCCCCTTGAGATAAATTCCTTAAATTCCTTTATGAGTCCCATTTTCACTTTCCCTCCCGATTAAAACTCCATTTTGCTTGCCAAAAATGCATCTAAGTCAGCAATCTTCACACGTTCCTGTTGCATTGTATCACGGTCACGGACGGTTACTGAGGCATCAGTTTCGGAATCAAAATCATATGTTATGCAGAATGGTGTTCCAATTTCGTCCTGACGACGATAACGCTTACCAATTGAACCCGCTTCGTCATATTCGCAATTATATTTTTTAGAAAGCTCCTCATAAACTGCGCTTGCGCCCTCTGAAAGCTTCTTTGAAAGAGGCAGAACTGCCGCCTTTACAGGTGCAAGTGCAGGATGCAAATGCATTACAACACGGCTGTCGCCCTCGCCTAAATCTTCCTCATCATATGCTTCAACCAAAAATGCCAAAGCAACACGGTCTGCACCAAGCGATGGCTCTATACAATAAGGAATATAGCGTTCGTTAGTTACAGGGTCAATATATTCCATGCTCTCGCCCGAATGATTTTGATGCTGCTTTAAGTCAAAATCTGTTCTGTCAGCTATTCCCCACAACTCACCCCAACCAAATGGGAATACAAACTCAATGTCTGTAGTTGCATTTGAATAATGTGACAATTCCTCGGGAGAATGGTCGCGGAAACGCAAATTCTCTTCCTTTACTCCAAGTGACAAAAGCCAGTTCATGCAAAAGTCCTTCCAATAGTAGAACCATTCCATATCCTTACCTGGCTCGCAGAAAAATTCAAGCTCCATCTGCTCAAATTCACGAGTTCTGAATGTGAAGTTTCCGGGTGTGATTTCGTTTCTAAAGGATTTTCCCACCTGACCTATTCCAAAAGGAAGTTTTTTTCTTGATGTACGCTGCACATTTTTAAAGTTTACAAAAATTCCCTGTGCAGTTTCAGGTCTTAGATATACAGTTGAGGTGGAATCTTCTGTAACACCCTGAAATGTTTTAAACATAAGATTAAATTCACGAATATTTGTAAAGTTATGCTTTCCGCATTCAGGACAAGGAATGTTGTTTTCCTCAATAAATTCCATCATCTTTTCCTTGCTCCAGCCATCAACTACAAGGCTTTCACCCTTGGCAAATGCATAATCCTCAATAAGCTTATCTGCTCTGTGACGTGCTTTACACTCACGACAATCCATAAGAGGGTCGGAAAATCCGCCAACATGACCCGATGCAACCCATGTCTGGGGGTTCATCAGAATTGCGCAATCCACGCCAATATTATATTTTGATTCCTGAATGAATTTTTTCCACCAGGCTTTTTTTACATTGTTTTTAAACTCCACTCCCAAAGGACCATAATCCCATGTGTTTGCAAGACCGCCATAAATTTCACTTCCTGGGAAAATGTAGCCTCTGCCCTTACAAAGATTTACTATTTTGTCCATTCCCTTTTCAGTATTTTTCATTTTTATAATCGTTCCTTTCTATGTACCAAATTATTTTGGTTTTTATAGCCTGAGGTTAATTTTTACAAAACCCTAGCGTATCTTTTCATAATAAGTAAATGCCCTATTATTTTATCAGAAAATAGTCTTTCCGTCAAGAATTTACCTTATTCTTCTTTAAAATCTTTATTATGCAGGCGACACACGGCTGTTAGAATATTTTTCAACCAGAATTTCCTCGTTCATGTCATGCGGCATATCAATGGTTAACATATAGTAGAATCTGTCCTTTTCAGAGTCCTTGGACACATCTGCAGAAATTACTGCAATATCAAGCTCTTGAAGCTCCTCATACAGCCTTTTTTGAAAGTTCGGCTCCCCGTCACTATACAAGGAAAAGGTCATAAGCTTTGCATTGTTATTAAATTGGCTGCTGCGATGAAAAACATATTGTATGACCAAAATTATCAGAGTTGCTGAAAATCCCAGAACATACATTCCTGAACCATGCGCCATACCAATTCCCGCTGTTGCCCACACTCCTGCCGCTGTAGTAAGTCCTGTGATATTATTCTTATGCACAAATATCATTCCTGTACCTAAAAAGCCTATTCCCGAAACTATTTGAGCAGCTATTCTTGAGCCATCGAAGCTCCCATCTGGCATGGTGTCAAAAAAAGCATATTTTGATATAATCATCATAAGAGCTGATGCACATGACACGATGCTATGAGTACGAACTCCTGCTCCCTTTGCCCTGTTTTTTCTTTCAATTCCTATAAACATTCCGCACGCACTTGCCAAGAGCAGGCGCAATATAAATGTTACCTGCAATGGTATTGTCATTTCCATAACTTTACTCCTCCCCATGTTGATTTATATGATTTTTATATTATTTATAGTTCTTTTTTACATATTAATTCATTTGACAGAACCTGCCCTTTATGATATAATCCATGATAGCACAAAACTTTTGTTTTGTCAACGTATTGCCAGAATTATTTTACTTTTAAAAAAGAAGGGCTGATATCAAAAAATGAAATCTAAAAACATATATATTTGCTCAGAATGTGGCTATCAAACTGCAAAATGGTTAGGCAAATGTCCCTCCTGCAATGGTTGGAATACCTTACAGGAAACTATTTTGCAAGACAAAAAAGATATTTCAAAAAAAATGTCTGTCTCGGGCATAAAAAAAGCGAGCAACATAAAAGATATCGGCACCGAAACCGAGATAAGAGTAAAGACAGGTCTTTCAGAACTCGACCGTGTTTTGGGTGGAGGTCTTGTAAAAGGCTCCCTTGTTTTGGTAGGCGGCGACCCTGGTATAGGAAAATCCACACTGCTTTTGCAAATTTGCCAGAGCATTGGTCAAAAAATCCTCTACATTTCGGGCGAAGAATCCGAAAGACAAATAAAAATGCGTGCCGAAAGGCTTATGGTTAATTCGGAAGAAGTTTATGTGGTTTCCGAAACCGATGTTGATACAATAATTGAGCATATTCATACAATTTCTCCCGATATTGTTATTGTTGATTCAATACAAACTATGAACTGTGAGCAGATAGCTTCAGCCGCTGGAAGTGTTCCTCAGGTTCGTGAGGCAACAAATGCCTTTATGCATATTGCAAAAAGCAAAAATATTGCCATGTTTATTGTTGGTCATGTCACCAAGGATGGTGCCATTGCAGGTCCAAGGGTTCTTGAACATATGGTGGATTGCGTTCTCTATTTTGAGGGTGACCGCCAAATGTCCTTCAGGATTTTAAGAGCTGTAAAAAACAGGTTTGGCTCCACAAATGAAATTGGCGTTTTTGAAATGAAAAATGAGGGACTTAGCGAAGTAGCAAATCCCTCTGCGATGCTTTTGGAGGGGCGAAATATCCAATGTTCAGGCAGCAGCATAGTCTGCACCATGGAGGGAACACGTGGCGTTCTTGCCGAGGTTCAGGCCCTTGTTACCCCTACAGGCTTTGGAAATCCACGCAGAATGTCCTCTGGAATTGACTTGTCAAGGGTAATTCTCATGCTGGCTGTCCTTGAAAAAAGAGCAGGAGTGCGCCTTTCGAATTCTGATGTGTATATAAATGTCGCAGGAGGACTTAGAATTGACGAAACCGCAGTCGATTTGGGACTTTGTGCCGCCATTGTAAGCGGCTTTAAAGACATAATAATCCCTTCCGATATGATATTTATAGGCGAGGTGGGACTCGGCGGTGAATTAAGGGCAGTATCACATCTTGAAAAACGACTTTTTGAGGCTGCTAAAATGGGATTTACATCGGCAATTGTTCCCAAGCAGTCATTAAAGGGAATAAAAGTTCCCGATGGCTTTAAGGCTATGGGAGCTGTAAGCATTGCACAAGCAGTACATTTTATAAAAAATCAGGAATAAGCAAATTGAATTTTAAATGTTTTAAATTTACCTTTTTGGGAATAATATACTTGTAAACAAACAATTAATATTCTTTTTTGTGACTTGACTTTTTAAATTTGTCATGTTACAATTATCACACAAAACAAAGCTTTTTGGGGCGGATATGAAAATATCCGCTCTAAACAACATGGGGATGCAACGGATTCGACGGGGATGAGGAAGCTTTGGCTGCGAGTAGTGTTGAGTTCCACTTTAATCGGCTCAAATTATAAATATAAACGCTAACAATAAATTAGCATACGCTGCCTAATTATGGCAACCGTCTTATCTTTGAGTACCGCGGCTTAGAATAAGGCGAATACCAGCGGTGAACGTGAACTTATTTTTGTTTTGGGATAAGTCATGACAATAAAAACTACTCATTTGATAAGCTTTGGTTATGGAGCTGTCAAATCGGGGAATTTTAACCATAGCCTACACTCGTAGATGCTGAGGTGGATTTGTTTTCGGACATGGGTTCAACTCCCATCATCTCCACCATGAAAAAGAGCTGATTTTACTGTCGGTAAAATCAGCTCTTTTTCAGTTATATTTGTCTTTCGGCAAGTTATATTGCTATGCAGTTTTATTTGGCTTTGCCAAGTTATATTGTGCTTCGCACAGTTAAAAGGCAAATATAATATCACTGAAATTATGGATTTCAATATTACTTTTGCTATGCAACAATATCACTCCATCAAAGATGGAATATCACTCACTGTAAAATTATATTGTACTTACAGAAAAAAGCGTAAGCTTTCAATTTCACAATTCACATTTATATTAATTAAATTAATATTTTTTAGACATAAAAATAGCTATTCTTCTAAATATTATTGTTGTACGACGGATTATATATTTAAAAATATTTTTTTCTTTAAGCCTTATGACACAAGGTTTCCATTTTCCACACTCTTCGCATAAATCAAAATCCATAATAACATCTTTTTCAGTAAGTTTTTTTTCACTAAAATATTCATTAAAACAATCTAAGCAAAACTCTGCCATAAATAACACCTTCTTTTTATTTAATGTCTTTTCAGAAATATTATTTCTTAAGAGCTATTATATGGAAACATTTCTTCTTTGTCAAGGTGTTGTAGAAAAAATGTTTCGATTTTATTTATCTTTGGAAA
>JAZURZ010000098.1:0-3856 GCA_045606465.1 Clostridia bacterium
CCCACTCGTGTCGGCTCATATATCGACCGTGAAACTCTTACTGTTGATGTGTGGACTAATGGCACAATCAATCCTGACGAGGCAGTGAGCTTGTCTGCAAAGGTTATAAATGACTTGTTACAGCTTTTTGTAAATCTTTCAGAGGAAGCAAAAAATGCAGAGGTCATTGTTGAAAAGGAAGAGAGCAAAACTGCAAAGGTGTTGGAAATGACCATCGAGGAGTTGGATCTCTCAGTTCGTTCCTACAACTGCTTAAAGCGTGCAGGAATAAACACAGTGGAAGACCTTTCAAACAAGTCCGAAGAGGATATGATGAAGGTAAGGAACTTGGGAAGAAAATCGCTTGAAGAAGTTATTAACAAGTTACACGGATTGGGACTGGCTCTTAAAAAAGAGGAGGACTAATTCGCTGATCCTAACGAAAGGAGGCAATACTCATGCCCAGAAAGTTAAATCTTCCTACCGACCAGAGAATGGCACTTTTGAGAAATCTTGTGACCAGCTTTTTGGAAAATGGTAGAATAGAAACAACATTGACAAGAGCTAAAGAAACTCAGAAATTGGCTGAGAAAATGATTACTCTTGGAAAGACAAATACATTGCATTCACGTCGTCAGGCATTGGCGTTCATTACCAAGGAGGACGTTGTTACCAAATTGTTTAGTGAAATCGCACCTAAATATGCTGAAAGAAACGGCGGATATACCAGAATTATTCAAGAGGGTCCCCGCCGCGGTGACGCAGCTCCCATGGCAATTCTTGAATTGGTGTAATTTTAAAAATGTTAAAAAATGTGTGTTGTATGAAGATACAACACACATTTTTTATTGGTAAGTAATAAAAGGTGGGGTTAGTTTTTTTATTAGTGGGAATGAGGGTTTTTGTTTTTTAAGGAAATTATTGTAGGGAAGGACATATGCACGTCGTTCCGATTACATTATTTGCTAAATTGAATAAAGTTATAGTTTTATTTTTATTTTCCACTGCCGTGGGACCTACTTTTGGTGTCAAAAGTAGCAAAAACGCAGGCGGTTGTAGATTTTCCCCACACCCCTTGAAACGACCAAGGGTTGTCACCCTTGGAACCCATGGCAGGATTTTTGTTAGTGGCTTGAGGGGAATAGGGGTTTTGTTTTTTAAGAAAATTATTGTAGGGAACGACATATGCACGTCGTTCCGCTTTCGTTAGTGGCTAAATCTAAAAAGCCTTTCCTTAAAGGGGAAGCCTTTGGAGAATAGCCGATTTATGGGTAGCAAGTAACAACTGTAAGGTTGGCAGGTCAACAAAAAACGCACTTGTGTGTAGCCAGTAGTGGGTAGGGCTATTCTTAAAAATGAAATACTATTTGTTATGTGGGTGGATTATTGCAGCTATTTAGAAAAAAATCTAAATAGCTATTGACATGGCTTTTGTAATATAGTATAATCTATTTAGAAAATTTTCTAAATACTTTCTAAGGAAGTGATTGAAAAATGGGAATGAATGAAACTTTAAAAGCAATTGCAGACCCTGTAAGGCGTGATATTCTTGGAATGCTTAAAAAAGGAAAAAAATCGGCAGGAGAAATTGCAGAGCAGTTTAATCTGACAGGAGCGACGGTTTCCTATCATTTGGCAAAACTTAAAAGTGCAGATTTAATTGCCGAAGAAAAATATAAAAATTTTATTTATTATGAGATTAACACCTCGGTTTTTGAAGAGGTAGTGACATGGATTTATACATTGGGTGAAAAAAGGTTTTGAATAATTATTTTGATTTGTTCTTTTGTATTGACATATAAAAAGAGCGCATGCTTTTTTTAGGAGGGAGAGGGATAAAATGAAATTTATGAAATGGAAAATACTTGTTAAAACGTGTATTGTGTGTCTTTTGCCTATTCTTTTGGGAGTTATTTTGTGGGAGCGATTGCCTGATGTGATGGCAATTCATTTTGATCTAAATAACAACCCTGACAATTTTGCAAAAAAGGAGTTTGTTGTATTCTTTATTCCTTTTTTGATGGTTTTGATTCAATTCTTTTGCTGCTTTATAAATGATATCAACGCTTATAAGCATGGCGAGCGAAAAAAGTTTGAAACAGCCATTAAATGGATTATTCCCATAATTGGTGTGATTTTGCAAGGTCTAATCTTTGGCTATAGCTTGGGCTTAAACCCTGACATGAGAAGATTTGCAATGCTTATTGTGGGCGGCGTGTTTCTTTTAATAGGCAATTATCTTCCTAAATTTGATTATATTAAAAACTATGATGTAGATAGCGAAAAGGCAAGAAAAATAAATCGTTTCATAGGCATTGAGACGGTTATTATGGGAGTGTTGTATATAATAAGCATATTCTTTTCGCCTATAGCCTCAATTGTTTGTCTTTTTTTATTGGTACCTTATACAATTATAAGTATAGTGTATGGAATTAAAGTGGTGAAAAAATAAGACATAGCAAAAAAATCAAGGTGCTATTTTTTGACAGAAAGGTTACGCAAGATGAATATACAATTATCAGAGCATTTTAATTACAGAAAGCTTTTGCGCTTTGCATTACCGTCGATATTTATGATGGTTTTTACATCGATTTATAGTGTTGTAGATGGTTTTTTTGTTTCAAATATAGTAGGAAAAACTCCTTTTGCGGCTGTGAATTTTATATTTCCTGCCCTTATGATTTTAGCATCGGGCGGATTTATGTTTGGAACAGGCGGAAGTGCCCTGGTTGCAAAGACAATGGGAGAGGGAAATTACAAAAAAGCAAATAGGCTATTTTCGCTTTTTGTATATGCTACAATAATACTTGGAGTTTTTATTCAAATTGTGAGTATTATATTTTTGCCACAGCTTGCAGCTTTTCTTGGAGCAGAGGGGCAAATGCTTCAAGACTCAATAATATATGGAAGAGTTATATTAATAGCCCTGCCTTTTTATATGCTTCAGCTTGAGTTCCAGAGCTTTTTTGTGGCGGCAGAAAAACCACAGTTAGGACTTTATGTAACCATTGCATCAGGCATTACCAATATGATTTTAGACGCACTTTTCATAGCAGTTTTTAAATGGGGGCTTGTGGGGGCAGCACTTGCAACGGGGATAAGCCAGATAATTGGAGGAGTCTTGCCTGTTATATATTTTGCAATGCCAAACAAAAGCCTTTTAAGGCTTACAAAAATGGAGTATGACAAAAAAGCGCTCATAAAGGCTTCTATAAATGGCTCGTCGGAGTTAATGAGTAACATTTCAATGTCGCTTGTCAGTATGCTATATAACATTCAGCTTTTAAAATATGCAGGCGAAAATGGCGTTGCAGCGTATGGAGTTTTAATGTATGTAAATTTTGTTTTCATTGCAGTATTTATAGGCTATTCTATAGGAACTGCACCAATAGTAAGCTATCATTTCGGAGCGGCAAATCACACCGAGCTTCATTCCTTGCTGAAAAAAAGCATGGTAATTATATTAATTTTTTCACTTGTAATGTTTTTGCTTGCAGAGGTCTTTGCTTATCCATTTTCCTACATTTTTGTGGGATATGACAAGACGCTCATGGATATGACACTAAGAGGCTTTTTAATATTTTCATTTTCGTTTCTTTTTGCAGGCTTTGCAATATTTGGCTCGGGATTTTTTACTGCGCTTAACGATGGTCTTACTTCGGCGTTAATATCATTTTTAAGAACCCTTGTTTTTCAGATTGCAGCAGTTTTAATTTTGCCTCTTATCTGGGAGTTAGATGGAATATGGATTTCCATTGTTGCCGCCGAAGTGATGGCGCTTATTATAACTATGATATTTATTATATTAAAAAGAGAAAAATATAAATATTAAAAAAGGGAAGATATTATATGGACATAAAAAATTATTATATAAAAA
>JAZURZ010000099.1:0-4743 GCA_045606465.1 Clostridia bacterium
CCTTTTATTTATTTTGTCTCTTATTTTTTAAATTTTCAAAACAGGTGACTTTTCTTCCCTTTTCTCCTCTTCAATCTTTTCATAAGAAGCTTCTTCTAAATTCTCAAATGCAACTGCCATCATAAGCTTTATTCTGTTAAGCTGATTTACCTCACTTGCTCCCGGGTCATAGTCAACAGCGACAATGTTTGCCTCAGGGAATTTTCTTCGTATCTCCTTAATCATTCCCTTTCCTGTCACATGGTTTGGAAGACAAGCAAATGGCTGAACACACACAATGTTGGGCACGCCGCTTTTGATAAGCTCAATCATCTCACCTGTCAAAAACCAGCCCTCACCTGTAAAATGTCCAAGCTTTAAAATTCTTTTTGCGCCCTCTGCAATGGAGGCAATGTCTTCAGATATTCTATCCTTAAAACGAGGAGTATTTTTTAAAGTTTTTATCATTCCCATACGATATTTTTCCATAGCCGCAATTGCAATATTACAAAGCATAGCAGTTTTTTTAGAAAAACCTAACTTTTCACTTTTAAAATTATTGTTATACATGCTATAAAGGAAAAAGTCTAAAAGTCCGGGCATAACTGCCTCTCCCCCCTCCTTTTCAATAACATCTATAACATTGTTGTTTGCACCGGGGTGGAATTTTACAAGAATTTCGCCCACAACTCCCACTTTTGGCTTTTTAAGCGATTTATCAATAGGAATTTTTGAAAAATCCTCAATTATTGCCTCGGAAATCTTTTTGCGGGGTAATTTTTCCCTTTTTAAAATAGCCATATATAACCTTTCAAGCCACTCATTGTAAAGCTCGTTGGTTTTGCCCTTAGAAAGCTCATAAGGACGTGTTGCCAAAAGACAGGTCATTAGTAAATCTCCAAGAACACACGACTTTATCAGGTCATATATAAGACTTGGAGTAAGCTTAAAGCCCGGGTTTTTCTCAAGTCCCGACAAATTCAAGCTTATGACAGGCACGTCGGGATAACCCGCCTCGGCAAGTGCCTTTCTTAAAAAAGCTATGTAGTTTGTCGCACGACAACCACCACCCGTCTGGGTAATCATAACCGAAGTGTTTTTTGGGTCATATTTTCCTGAAACAAAGGCATTTACAAGCTGTCCTGTCACTATAATTGAAGGGTAGCAGGCATCGTTGTTGACACTCTTTAATCCCGCCTCAACATCAGCAGGTGTTACCTTATCAAGAACCACTCCTCTGTAGCCATTAACCCTCATAACCGCCTCAAAAAGCTTGAATTGTGTAGGCGACATCTGGGGGAATATTATGGTATGCTCTTGTTTTTCTTTCTTTGTAAATGGCACTCTTTTTAATGTATAGTCTGCCACCTTTTTCGCAACAAAGGAATTTTCCTCCCTTTCACGAATTGCCGCCTTTAAGGACCTTGCTCTTATTCTGGCAGTTCCCAGACTTGAAATTTCGTCTATTTTAAGAGTGGTATAAATCTTCTGCGCCGACTCTAAAATCTCCTGCACCTGGTCGGTTGTGACAGCGTCAAGTCCACAGCCAAAGGAGTTTAACTGAATAAGCTCAAGACTCTCATTTTTCAACACCTCAGCCGCAGCCTCATAGAGCCTTGTGTGATATGCCCACTGGTCAACCACACGAATATCACGCTCCATATTACCAAGATGTGCCACGCTGTCCTCGGTAAGCACTGCAAAGCCAAGTGAATTTATCATTTCAGGGATTCCATGATTTATTTCAGGGTCTATATGATAAGGACGTCCCGCCAAAACAATTCCATGCTCATTGTGCTCAGAAAGCCACAAAAGCACCTCCTCACCTTTTTTTCGTATATCCGACTTGTATCTTTTAAGCTCGCAAAACGCCTTTTGTGAAGCTTTTTTTACCTCTTTTTTTGTTACATTAAAATCAATAAGCGCCTCCGCCATCTGACAAACAAATGATTTTTCATCATCAAGATTTACAAAGGGATATATAAATTTTATATCGGGTGAGCGCAACATTTCTATGTTGTTGTAAATTACTTCAGGATAAGAGGTCACAATGGGACAATTATAGTGATTTCCTGCTCCCTTGTATTCAGTTTGTTCATATGGCACACAAGGATAGAATATATTTTTAATTCCCCTCGATAATAAATCCATAATATGACCATGTGCAAGCTTTGCAGGATAGCACACCGATTCTGAGGGAATAGACTCCATTCCCTTTTCATAAAGACTATGTGAGCTTCTTTTCGATATTTCTACTCTGAAGCCAAGTTCCTTAAAAAATGTCGCCCAAAGGGGATAGTTTTCGTATATGTTTAATGCTCTTGGAATTCCTATTGTGCCACGCTTTGCCTCCTCTTTTAAAAGGGGCGGATAGTCAAAGGCACGCTCGTATTTATATTTATATAAATTAGGATATTCTTTTTCGCTTTTTGTGTTTCCTGCGCCTTTCTCGCATCGGTTTCCCGATATATATTTTTTTCCGTCTGCAAAGCTTGTAATTGTAAGCTGGCAATGGTTGGGACAAAGGCCGCAGTTTGTAAGGGTATTTGAAAATTGAAAAGCCTCAAGCTCGTCAGCTTTTAAGATATCACTTTTTCCACCTACATATCTTTCTTTTGCAATAAGAGCAGAGCCAAATGCACCCATTATTCCTGCAATGTCGGGACGAACCACCTGCTTTTTGGAAACTATTTCAAATGCACGCAAAACCGAGTCGTTGTTAAAGGTTCCACCCTGAACAACCACCTTTTCTCCCATAAGCTCAGGGTCACGCAGCTTTATAACCTTGTACATGGCATTTCTCACAACCGAGTAGGAAAGCCCTGCGCTTATGTCACCAACAGTTGCTCCCTCTTTTTGTGCCTGCTTAACCCTTGAATTCATGAAAACTGTGCAGCGTGTTCCTAAATCTATGGGATTTTCTCCCTTTAGAGCTTCTTTTGCAAATTCCTCCACAGAATATCCTAACGATTCTGCAAAGGTTTGAATAAATGACCCACAGCCCGAGGAGCAGGCTTCATTAAGCATGATACTGTCTATCACGCCATTGGTAATTTTCATGCATTTCATGTCCTGACCGCCAATGTCAATTATGAAATCCACACCAGGTCTGAAAAAGTTTGCCGCCTTGTAATGCGCAATTGTTTCAATCTCACCTTCATTTATGCGAAATGCCGCCTTTATAAGCTGCTCGCCATAGCCTGTCGCACAAGCATTTGCAATGTAGGCACCCTCAGGCAATTTCTGGTACAAATCCTTTAATATTTTAATTCCCGAGATTATGGGGCTTCCCTCATTTTTTCCATAAAAGCTAAAAATAAGTCTGCAATTTTCGTCAATAAGTGCCGCCTTTATAGTGGTTGAGCCCACGTCAATGCCAAAAAAGGTTGCACCCTTTACATCTTCTATATCCGCCCTTTCAACCGATGCCTTTTCGTGACGAAGCTTAAATTCTTTGTATTCTTCATCATTTTTAAAAAGAGGTCTCATTCTCACGACCTCGTGAGAGTCCTCTTTCGCATTCTGAAGTCTTTTTAAAAGCTCACTTGTTGTGTATGTATCCTTTTGTTCTTCAGCTGAAATTGCCGCTCCGAGAGCCACAAAAAGCTGAGCATTGTCAGGGCTTTTAAAGCTTTTTGCCTTGTCAGATAAAGTTTGTTTAAATCTTTCCCTCAGCTCGGATAAGAAAAACAAAGGTCCGCCCAAAAACACAACATTTCCCTTTATTGCTCTTCCTTGCGCAAGACCGCTTATGGTCTGAGTCACCACCGCCTGCAAAACCGACGCTGCAACATCTTCTCGTGCTGCTCCCTCATTTAAAAGAGGCTGAACATCAGATTTTGCAAACACTCCGCAGCGTGCCGCAATTTTATATATGTGAGTATGCTTTTTGGCAAGTTCATTAAGCCCTGTTGCATCGGTTTTTAAAAGCAATGCCATCTGGTCAATAAAAGAGCCTGTTCCCCCTGCACATGTTCCATTCATTCTCTGCTCCAAGCCATTGGTAAGATACAAAATCTTTGCATCTTCTCCTCCAAGCTCAATAACAACATCAGTGTCGGGCAAAAATCTTTTAACTGCTGCCTTGGTTGCAATAACCTCCTGCACAAAATCTATGCCGAGCATTTTTGAAACCAAAAGCCCTCCCGAGCCTGTAATCATGGCAGTGAAGCTTGTGTCACCCAAAGCTTCCTTTGCCTTTTCAAACAAATTCTTTACAGTATTTTTTATATCGGAATAATGACGCATATACTCAGAAAAAAGTATATCATTATTTTCATTTATTACAATCAGCTTAACTGTAGTTGAACCTACGTCTATACCCATGTAGTTCATTTATAATGCACCTTCCTGTGGTAATGATCGGATTTTTATAGGGATACATTAAAAATATCCTATTATATTATAACGCTTTTTTTATTAATAATCAAGCTATAATTTTTGAACTTATTTTTAATTTGATAAAAGAAAAAAAAATTCTTGACAAAGAAAGAAAATTATAGTATAATAAACAAGCAGTCAATTTTTGTAATGAGTGCTCTTTTTAAAACTTAATATGCGCCTGTGGCGGAATTTAAGTGAAACTCCAAATCTTTGATTTGGCAAGTTGAACTTATGCATGCGAACAAAGTGAGTCGTAGGCAGACTTGTCTGACATATTCCGCAACTTAGTGCAAATTTTTAAAACTTAATATGCGCCTGTGGCGGAATTGGCAGACGCGCTAGACTTAGGATCTAGTGTCCCCGACGTGAAGGTTCAAGTCC
>JAZURZ010000100.1:0-5138 GCA_045606465.1 Clostridia bacterium
TTCTTAATTCGTTTTAAATTTTTAACGTTTGATTTTTTTAATCTCTTATAAATCTATATAGTCTCCGATACTCCTGCCGAAAAATTTCGACAGGAGTATCGGTGCTTTTTATGAAAAAATTTTTGCGAATTTTTAATCTTATTCTTCTTTATCAAGGTGATTCAACTGGAAGTCTTCATTTGCTGATGCAATCAAATCTGCAACGTTTGCGTTTTCGTTTGTGATAACTTCCTGAATAACCTTGTCAAGAACTGCGTAAAGCTGTTGTGCAGCATATGGCTCAGGCTTAATTGTTACGCCCTCAAGGTCACGATAATCTTCATAATCTGCAGGATCTAAGTTTACATACTCAGCTCTTGCTTCTTTTTCTGCTGCACGGTTTTCTTCACTTATCCAAAGTTCCATATATGGACGGTCTGCTACAGTTCCGCCATTTTTGATCGTCTGAGCATTGCTTTCCTTCATTCTTGCAATTTCGGTGTCTGCAATTTCAGGAGCATAACCAGCCGAGAACTTCAACCATTTTATACCAGCGTCAACCTGCTCAGGAGTTGTTCCCTCTGAGAACATCCACAAAGAGCCGCCTGTCTGAGAAAATCTTCCTTTAGGACCTTCAGGAATTTTAACAACCATCAAATCTTCAATTGCCATTCCTTGCTTTGTAAACATCGCATCTCTCGGAGGAGTTGCAAGGAACATGGCAGCCTGATAGGTTCCAAAATACTTATCCAAATCATCGTATCCAATTGCAGCCTGATCTAGAAGTGCGTTATATTTCCACTTCAAGTCCTTAACATACTGAAGAGCATCTATAGCCTCTTGTGTGTTAAAGCAAGCTTCACGAGTTCCATCCTCGCGTTCCTTTGAAAACTCTTCAACACCAAACGCCCATGCAATATTGATGAAGTGCCAGCCGCCTATGTTGTTTGTTGAAGGCATGATAAAGCCTGCTTTTCCTGTCTTTTCTTTTATTGTCTGAGAGAACTTCGCAACATCCTCATATGTTCGAGGAATCATTATGCTACCATCTGCATTTACAAGACCTGCCTCTTTAAACATCTTTTTGTTTATGAAAAGACCCATGTAATATGCGTCTGTAGGAAGACCATAAATTCTTCCATTTTCATCTGAACAAAGCTCTACAAGCGCAGGATTTAACGCCTTGTCATATCCATTTTTCTTCACTACATCTGTAATATCAACTGCATAACCACTTCTTATATTTGGCTTGATTTCTGTAAACCAAGTATGATACATTGTGGGAAGTTGCTTTGCAGCTGCTTTTAAAAGAAACGTTTTTGTATCAATTGTATATGTATCAGGAATGATATTAATGTCAGGATTTTCTGCCATAAACTCATCCCTTATTTTGTTTTGTCTTTCAAGTTTTTCAGGATCTGTTCCATCGGGCCACCCACCAACAGATACGTTTACCTTTCCGTCAACCTCTCCTGTTTTTCCACCGCAACCGCTTAATGCTGACATCGCTAAAAGAGCTGCCAGACCAAAGCAAATAGTTTTCTTCATTTTCATAATTTAACTCCCTCCTAAAGGTTTTGATTTTTTATATAAAATTTCTTGTTTGCTTCCTCGGTTTAAAAACCAAGGTTACACAACCGAAATTTTTATACGTTTTTTATTGTTTTATTTTATTCTTGATTATTTTTTAAACACTTTAAAAAATGCACACTTCCAAACAACCAAAAAAAGAAAAACTTATCACAAGCCAGCACATTTAAACCTTTTTAGGCTTGCGCCCAATTTTAGCACCGCTTGGAAACAAAATGCGTTTTTAAGCGTTTTAAATCTTCACGATAATTTTACCATATTTACGCGAAAAATGCAATCTGTTTTGTTTTTTATCTTCTTTTTTTGTTTGTTTTGTATATTTTCTCTTGTTGTTTTTGTTAATATTGCGAAAAGTTCTCTTTTGGTGAAAAAGCTCACATTTTATGTCCTTCTTTTTAGCGATTCCCTTTCTATATATTTTGTGGGAATGATAACGTCTTTTTTCTCTCTTTTTACAAGCATTGCAACACTTTTCTTTGCCGTTTCTTCTATGTTTTGCTCAATGGTGCTTATTTTGGGATATGCCACTTTTGAAAAAATTACATTATCAAAGCCTGCAACCCTTTATCCGCAGGTACATCATATTTCAATTCACTTAATCCATTTACCACGCCTATTGCGACCATATCATTTACCCCGACAAAAATATCGGTTTCGGGATAGTCCCTTAATATTCGGGAAACCGCTTCTTTCGCAGTATTATCTATTTTGTCTAATTTTGTAATGCTATATTTTACATTGCTTTCTTCCGCTGCTTTTACAAAGCCTGACGTTCTTAGTCTTACCGATGTTACCGCATCGTCTCCCGTAAGATAGTCTATGTTTTTATAGCCGTAGGAAACCACCTTCCTTACCAGGTCATACATTCCTTTTTCAAGGTCGGACATAACAATTGGAACCTTTTTTTGCGCCTCATAATAGTCGCTGCAAAAAACATATGGAATATAATAATCATCAAACTGTGTTAAATAGCTTGTATCTTCATTAGGAGCATTCATGGGAACAAAAATTACTCCCTCAACACGATTTTCTATCATAGTTGAGATTATATGATTTTCTGATTCACGTTTGTTTTCCGACACCGCAATTATAAGCTTATAACCGCTTGCCTGTGCTGCTTCGTTTATATATTTTACCAAAGAAGAATAAAACACGTTTTCAATATCTGGTATGACAAGTCCTATACAGCCGCTTTTCTTTCGCGCAAGAGCACGTGCTGACAAATTGGGAATATAGCCGATTTCGTCCGCTATTTCCAAAATCATTTTCTTTGTATTTTTTTTACAAGGTTGCTGTCATTTAAAGCCAAAGACACTGTAGTTTCCGAGCAGCCCGCTTTTTTTGCAATGTCTTTTATTCCGACTACCATTAAATTTCCCCTTCTTTGATATATATGTGTACATATTATAGCATAAATCTTACATTATTGTAAATATTTTTTTAACATTTTGTTCTCGTGAAATAGTATAAATTTAAGAACAAAATATGTCTATTTTACACAATAATTATTTTAAAAATTTTTAAAGCAAAATTTTTATATTGACAAAAGCTTTATCCTGACATTATAATATTCATATCTTTTATATTAAGAGGAGCGAAACAAAAATGGATTTTAAAAAGACAAATTCGGTCTGGTTATGGAAGGACAACGACTCTTCCTCGGTTAATCAATTTGCTTGTTTCAGGCAAAATTTTAACATTTTAGACACTTCTTTTTTAAAGCTTTACATAAGCTGTGACACAAATTATTGTGTGTGGGTAAACGAGAAATTTGTTTCCACGGGACAATATCTTGCGTACCCTGAAAACAAGTATTATGACGAGATTGACATTTCTCAATATGCAAAAAAAGGGGACAATCTTATTTGTGTTCTGGTTTATTATCAGGGAATAGGAACATCTTGTTATGCCCCCGGAGTGCCAGGACTTATTTATTCAATAAAACATTCAGGCGGATATATTCCCAATAATTGTGTTATTTCAAGCGATTTAAGTGGATATTTGGGAGGAAAGCAGCCCATGATTACTGTCCAGTTAGGGCCCGCTGTTTCTTATGACGCAACTCTTGCCGAGCCCTGGTGCGACATATCTTATGTTCCTGACGAGCGCTGGAAAAAAGCAACTATTTTGCCTTTTGGTGAATTTCTTCCGTCTCAGATTAAAAAAAGGCCTGTCAAAAAGCTTGACCTATCGTCACTTGCAGACTCGCATTTAATTGCTGCAGGGGAATTTCAATACACAAAATCCGAGCATGAAGCGGGCGTTGCAGAGCGCATGAACACTGCATTTTTCTCACCAATTTCGGTACGAACAATGGAAAAGCGCATCAAGAACAACACATATCTTATATTTGACCTCGGTGAAGAAACTGCCGGATATTTTGAGCTTGACATAAAAACCTCATCAAGAGCAGTTTTAGACATCGCCTATGGCGAGCACTTAGAGGATTTGAGGGTTCGCTCCTATGTGGGTTTGAGAAATTTTGCTTTTACATATGTGGCACGCAAAGGCGAAAACAAGTTTACGAACTATTTCAGACGAATTGCAGGGCGCTATCTTCAGATTTGTGTAAGTGAGCTTGACGGATATATGGATATTGGCTACATCGGGGTAAGAAAGGCTCTTTATCCTTTATCTGAAAAGCCATTTGATGCACTTTCGGACAATCTGGACAAAAAAATATATTCTACCTGCATCAAAACTCTTACCCAATGCATGCACGAGCATTATGAGGATTCACCTTGGAGAGAGCAGTCGCTCTATGCAGTAGATTCAAGAAATCAGGCGCTTTTTGGCTATGCTGCTTTTGGAAATTATAATTTTGCAAAAGCGTCAATTGCACTTTTGCAAAGCTCGTTGAGAGAGGACTGTTTCTTAGATATTTGCGCTCCGTCAAAATGCGACATAACCATTCCAAGCTTCAGCATTATGTGGGTTGTTTTCGCAGCAGAGTATGTAAAATATAGCAAGGATATTTCTTATGCAAAAAGTGCCTTTAAAACAAGCATGCAGATGTTGGATAAGCATTTTTCAAGTTTGAAAAATTCACTTCTTCCCACTCCCACAGGCTCAGAATATTGGAATTTTTACGATTGGGAGTCAGGTCTTATAGGGGTTGACGAAAAGCACGAATTTGATTTAATGCTCCAGCTATATCTTGCATATGCTCTGCAGGGCGCAATCTTCCTTGCCGATACCTTAGGTGAAAAAGAAAAATGTGCTTTGCTGAAAAAAAGATTTAAAAATCTTAAAAAAGCAATTAATGAAACCTTCTTTGACGAAGAAAAACAACTTTACAAAACATTTCTTGACATGGAGCATTATTGTGAGCTTGCCCAAGCTGTTGCAATATGCGCGAAGGTTGCAAAAAACCCCCGCCATTTAAGAAAGGTACTTGCAAACAAAAATACCCTTGTCCCTGTAACATTGAGCAGTTCTCTTTACAAGTATGAGGCTCTCTTACAAGACAAAAAGTACAACTCCTTTGTTCTTAGCCAGGTGCAGGAGATTTGGGGCGATATGCTATCTGATGGAGCAACAACAAGTCGGATCGTAGCCATGTCGTTCTG
>JAZURZ010000101.1:0-6667 GCA_045606465.1 Clostridia bacterium
AGCAGGAAGCTTTTGTTTTTTAAGGCTTTATGGGATTTTTTCGCTTTGATTTATTGTTATATTTCATTAAATATATTTATAACTTCCACATTATTACTTTCGGCATATTTAATTGTATTTTGCGTTCCGCCCCTTTCTCCATTATATGCTGAAATTACCCTTGCCAAAGGCAATCTAAACTGACAACTTATTTCGCAAGAAGTGTTTTTTTAGTTTACAGTTTAGAGTTATGAATTTTGCTTACGCAAAATGTTATGATATGATTGCTTTAAAATCAAACATTGTCGCCAGACAATTCATAACTACACGAAGTGTATCTAAACTCATAACTTGCCAAAGGCAATCATAGTTGAGAAAAGCAAAGCTTTTCTCACTCCCATTCGATAGTCGCCGGACTTTTGGGGCTGAGGTCATAAAGAACTCGGCATACGCCATTTACTTCCGACAAAATTCTGTCAGTTATTTTCTTAAGCACTGCCCAATCAATGTCAGGTACAGTTGCGCTCATGGCATCTACAGTGTTGACTGCTCTTATAATAACTGTCCAATCGAACACACGTTTTCCGTCACGAACTCCTGTTGAGCGAAAATCAGGAACAACTGTGAAGAACTGCCAAATCTGCTTTGCAAGACCTGATTTTTCAAATTCTTCACGCAAAATAGCGTCAGATTCACGAAGTGCATTAAGTCTGTCCCTTGTGATTGTGCCTAAGCATCTTACTCCAAGACCTGGTCCCGGGAAGGGTTGGCGGTCAACCATTTCTTCAGGTAGTCCTAAAGCTTTTCCCACAACGCGAACCTCATCTTTATAAAGGAGCTTTACAGGCTCAACTAATTCAAATTGCAAGTCCTCAGGGAGTCCTCCCACATTATGATGTGCCTTTACGCCGTCACTTTCTATGATGTCAGGGTAAATTGTACCCTGTGCCAAAAAGTCTATATCGTCAAATTTGCGTGCTTCTTCTTCAAATACTCTTATAAATTCCCCACCAATTATTTTACGTTTTTCTTCAGGATCGGAAACATTTACAAGTTTATCCAAAAATCTGTCGGTAGCATCGACATAAACAAGATTTGCATCTAATTGGTTTTTAAAAACCTCGACAACATTTTCGCTCTCACCTTTACGCATTAAGCCATGATTTACATGTACGCACACAAGCTGCTTGCCTATAGCTTTAATAAGCAATGCTGCAACAACCGAGCTGTCAACTCCTCCTGACAATGCCAAAAGAACTTTTTTATTGCCTATCTGTTCTTGCATAGCCCTAACCTGTTCGGCGATAAATTCATCTGCTTGTTCCTTTGTTTTAATGCGTGCCATTGTATCTGGTCTTTTGTTTGTGTCCATATTTTTTCCTCCTGTTTTATGTCTTATAAAATTCAAAAAAGCACCTGCTTTTAGTTTCGGATAACACATTTATAATTCAACAAATATATTATAATTAAAATTATATCAAATTTTCCAAAAAATTGCAATAAAAAAATTGCTTAAAAATGTGTGTTTATTATTCTTTAAAAATGTATTTTTTATTCAAAGAGAGGTGTTGAAAAATATCTTTCTGCGGTGTCAGGTAAAACTGTCACCACAGTTTTTCCTTTTCCAAGCTTTTTTGCAAGCTTTATTGCAGCGGCAACATTTGTTCCGCTTGAAATGCCGCACATTATTCCCTCTTTTGAGGCAAGCTCTTTTGCAGTTGTAATTGCCTCATCATCATTAATTATACAAATATCACTATAAATATTCTGATTAAGAATGTCAGGAATAATTCCATCACCTATTCCCATCTGAATATGCGTGCCTATTGAGCCTCCCGAAAGAATTGCAGCGTGCTCAGGCTCCACTGCCCAGATTGTAATGTCAGGGTTATATTTTTTTAAGGTTTCGCCTATGCCCGTTATTGTTCCTCCTGTGCCTACTCCCGAGCAAAAGCCATGAATAGGCCCATCAACCTGTTTTATTATTTCCATGCCTGTAATTTCTCTTTGAATTTGAGAATTTGCAGGGTTTACAAATTGCTGAGGAACAAACACATTCGGGTCATCTTCCTGCATTTTAAGAGCAGTTTTTAAGCACTCCTCTATACATTCTCCAATGTTTCCTGCATCGTGAATTAATATAACCTCTGCACCATAGTGATTAACAAGCTTTCTTCTTTCTTCGCTGACAGAATCGGGCATTATTATCTTTGTTTTATACCCTTTAACTGCCCCCACCAGAGCAAGACCTATTCCCTGATTTCCGCTGGTAGGCTCTACAATGATTGTATCCTTTGTTATAATTCCCCTTTTTTCAGCGTCATTTATCATATTAAGTGCAGTTCTTGTTTTTATTGAACCACCAACATTAAGCCCCTCAATTTTTACCAAAATCTGTGCGCTATCTTCATCTTCCATATGATTTAATCTGACAATGGGAGTGTTGCCTATAGCCTCTAATATATCATTACAAATCATTATTACCTCCGAAAAATTATGTCAATTTCCAATATAATACATATTATATTCTTCTCAATATAAAATGTCAATTATTTTTTCCATGCCATCTTTGAAAAAAGAACAAGTATAGGGAAAATTTCCAATCTTCCTATTATCATCAAAATGGTCAACACAATAGTTGAAAGTGGAGAAAATACTTCGTAGTTGCAAGTCGGTCCCACAAGGGAAAATCCAGGGCCTATATTACTAAGTGTTGCAACAATGGCTGAAAAATTAGTTGTAAAGTCAAGATTGTCAATGCTTATAATCAAAAGCGCCAGTGCAAAAATAAATAGATATGCAACAAAATAGACATTTATTGTCCTTAAGGTTTCATGCTCCAATACCCTTCCATTCAATTTTACCTTTGCCACGCTTTTCGGATGTGCAAGCATTTTTATTTCCTTTACAATGCTTTTTAAAAGTATAAGAATTCTCGAAACCTTCATTCCGCCGCCTGTACTTCCTGCACAAGCTCCGCAGAACATAAGCAACATAATAATAGTTTTTGAAAACTGCGGCCACAAATCAAAATCTGCTGTTGAATAGCCTGTTGTTGTGATAATAGTTGACACCTGAAAAGCGCTATGCTTCAAGGTTTCAGAAGAGGAAGAAAAAGTTCCTTGTATATTAAAAAATATCAAAGCAATTGATATAACAACTATAGTTACATATGCTAAAACCTCTTCTGATTTGAATGCATCTTTTACTTTTTTCATCAAAATCAGATAATAAAAAGAAAAATCCACTCCAAAAATAAACATAAATACAGTAATTACATTTTGTATATATGATGAGTATTCACTCATTCCTGACGTTCTTACCGAAAATCCACCGGTTCCTGCAGTTCCAAAGCTAAGGAGCGCCGACTCAAATATTGAAAGACCGCCAAAAAGAAGCAAAATCATTTCCAAAAGAGTGAAAAAAATATAAATTCCATAAAGTATTTTTGCAGTTGTTTTAACCTTTGGAACAAGCTTTCCTACTGAGTGTCCCGGGCTTTCTGCTTTTATTAAATAAAGATTACTTCCTCCAAACATGGGCATCAAGGCAACCAAAAAGACAATTACTCCCATGCCCCCAATCCAATGAGTAAAGCTTCGCCAGAATAATACTGATTTGGGCAATGCATCCACATCAGAAAGAATTGACGCACCTGTTGTTGTAAAGCCTGACGCAGTTTCAAAAAGTGCATCAATAAAATTAGGGATACTGCCCGAAAATATAAACGGAAGACAGCCCAATATACTTATGACAATCCAGCTTAGTGCAACTATGATAAAGCCTTCCTTTGCAAACATTGTTTTGTTTTTGGGGCGCAGACGTGTCAAGGGAGTGCCTATTATAAAGCAAATCAATGCGCACACAAAAAACACCCATTTATTTGGCTCATTAAATAAAAAGGCACACGCCAATGGAAGAAGCATGCAGACTCCTTCAATATTCAAAACCATTCCCAACGCATAAAAAATAACTCTGTAATTCATAATCTTCCTCTATTTTAATATATCGCTTATATCTTTATACCCTTTGTTTGTAGTAACAATTATCACTGTGTCTCCAGGCAAAATTACATCTTTGCCTCTTGGGGTTATAATAGTTCCGTTTCTGTTAATACAAGCAATGATTATGCCCTCCTTTAAGGAAAGACTTTCTATTGTTTTGTCTGATATAGGCGAGCCTTTTTTAATTCTAAACTCTAACGCCTCTGCCTTACCATCAAGAATATAGTGCATAGTTTCAATGTCGCTTCCTATGGAATTATTTTTTGCTCTGACAAATTTAACTATATATTCAGCGGCAATTTCCTTAGGATATATTATGGTGTCAAGTCCGATATTTGATATGACCTCATCATATGCAATTCTATTAATTTTGGTTATTACTTTACCATCGGTTTTTGTTTTTGCATAAAGAGAGAGCAAGATATTTTCTTCATCAATTCCAGTAAGGCAAACCACAGATTCTGCCTTTTCAATTCCCTCTTCAATCAAAAGTCTGTTTTCGGTACCATCGCCATTTATAATTGTCGCTTTGGGAACAAGGCTGCAAAGCGCCTCACATCTTTGATTGTTTTGCTCTATAATTTTAACCTCTATGCCTGATTTTATCAAGTTGTCTGCAAGATATACAGCTGTTGTTCCTCCTCCGATTATAATTGTATCTTTAACCTTATTTGTTTTAATACCTATTTTCTTTATAAAATGAGAAGCATCATTTATACCTGCCACAATGCTTATTAAATCACCGGTTTTTAAAACAAAGTCGCCGCCTGGGATAAAGGTTTCTTCTCCCCTTTCCACGCCGCAAACAAGGATATCGCAATTGAGTTTTAATCCTATATCTATAATTTTAAGATTATCAAGAGGAGAATCTTCTTCAATTTTAAATTTTAAAATTTCCACTCTGCCCTTTGCAAAGGTATCTATTTCAATAGCAGATGGAAATCTTAAAGAGCGTGCAATTTCAAGAGCGGCAGTATATTCGGGATTTATGATCATAGCAAGCCCCAAATCCTCTTTAAAAAAATTAAGTTCCTTTTTATATTCAGGGTTTCTTACTCTTGCTATAGTGCTGCAATTACTTAATTTTCTTGCAATAAGGCATGTTAAGAGATTAATCTCATCTGAGCCTGTCACCGCAATGAGTACATCAGTTTCTTCAATTCCTGCTTCCTTTAAGGTTTCAAGGTTCGCGCCATTTCCCGAAACTCCCATGACATCATATGTGTTAACAACGTCCTGCAAAATATTATATCTTACATCAACAACTGTGATATTATGGTTTTCCTCTCTGCCAAGACGTTCAACAAGCTTTTCACCAATTTTACCAAGACCAACGATGACTATATTCATAAATTTTCCTCCTGTTCTAAACTTGAACGAATTTAAAAAGATGAGAAAACCAACCTTTTTGCTATATTATTTAATTTCTTTTCTTATCTTTTTTAACAATCCCTTACAGCCGCGTACAACATCATCATATGTGTCATCAAAATTCCCGGTGTACCAGGGGTCTGCAATATCTCCACCACCTGCGAAATCAAGCAGCTTATGCATTTTCATTTCGGGGTCTCCTCCGATTATTCTTAGCATATTTTTGAGATTCCATGTGTCCATTCCTATTATATAATCATATAATTTATAATCCTCTTTTGTTATTCTCACTGCGTATTTTCCCTCTGTGGAAATCCCATACTCTGAAAGTTTTTTCCTGGTTCCCGGATGGACAGGATTTCCGATTTCCTCTGTACTTGTTGCTGATGAGGCAACCGTTACACTTTCGCTAAAGCCTGCTTTTTTCAGCATATCTTTCATGACAAACTCTGCCATAGGCGAGCGACAAATATTGCCATGACACACAAACATAATTTTCATAAATTTCCACAGCCCTTCCGCCCACAAATCTTTTTTAGCTCTATGCTTTGTCTATGGGCTGACAAAGCATATAAAACAATTTATTTTAATGACTTAATCTAATCTGGCACAAATTTATAGTTTTTCTTCATTCTTTATTTTGTATTTTACCATATTTTTTTAATAAAAACAAGTATATATACCCGAAAAATGCAGACAAAACCTTTTGTCTGCACTTTAAATATTTTCACCCAGCAAATACACAACCGCATTGGCAGCCATCAGCTTATTGCCAAGAACTCCTGACACTATTTTATTATTAAGTCCCTCAGTTCTTTTCTCGGCAATCATTTCAATAATTTTCACAAGCATAAGCATGTTATCTGGTTTTGACAAAAACAGATTTTCTATTGTCTTTGCTTGCGTATCCCTATATTTTCTTTTTAATGTTTTATATTTTTTTACTACGCCTCCTGCTAAATCTTCAATTTTATATACAGCGAGATTATCTATTTTGAAAATTTGTGCGGCTATTTGGAGTCCCGACAAAATATCAGCAGAATATTTTGCTCTTGCTCTGCAATAATCCAACGAATTAAAAAAGTAGTTTTCTCCCATTAGTCTGCCAAATGCCTTATAGGTATCAAAATAGGCTTGTTTTATTGATTTTTCTATCAAATCCCTATCAAACTCAAAAATTCCCAAGTGGGGTTTTTGGCACTTTATTGTTATTATATTAGTGTCAAAAAAACCATGATTTTTTACAACTCCAACTCCGCCGACATCTACTGCAATAATATTTTTATAACCACGTTTTAAAAGCATTCCGACAG
>JAZURZ010000102.1:0-12969 GCA_045606465.1 Clostridia bacterium
TGCCTTGTGATGCCATATTCCCAACAAGATTATTCTGCTTTTTCTTTATGCTCTCAGAAATTGCCTGCTTTAGGGCCTCACCTGACAAATCCTTATAGTCATTATCTGCAAGATACTTAAGCTTAAGCTCATTTGGTGTGCCTATAAGACCTTCGGTAAATGCAGGGGACACTACAGGGTCTGCAAGCTCCCAGATTTTGCCCTTGGGGTCTTTAAATGCGCCATCGCCATAAACCATGACCTCAACATGCTTCCCGGTTTCATCTAAAACTTTCTTTTGTATTTCCAAAACAAGGTCCTGACACTCTCTTGGGAAAAGCTTAACCTTGTCCTCTGTAGATTTGTTTGAGCCAAGCAAGCCATATTTTGCATTGTAGCCGCTACCCGAAACCGATTCGTTTAATATATCGTCCAGACTGCAAACTACTTTTGCGCCAGCCGAGAGCAAAATTCTCTTTGTACGAGCACGCGTATGAATGTCACAATTGATAACGCAATCAGTATAATCCAAAATAGCCTTTGCCCGATTTGCAAAAACAAATTCAACCTCTGCGCCACATTCACGAACCAAATTTCCATAATAATCAACATAGTCAACGCCAGTAAATTCATGCTTGTTTTCTCCAAAAAGCTCACGATAGCGTTCAAGAGAAAGCACATCTGAATATGGATTAATTCCTGCCTCATCAATCTGATCCATGCTTATGAGCTGATTTCCCACCTCATCGGAAGGATAGCTTAGCATAAGAACAATTTTTTTTGCAGCTTTTGCAATACCTTTTAAGCAAATTGCAAAGCGGTTTCTTGATAGAATCGGGAAAATAACTCCTATAGTTTCTGAACCAAGCTTTTTCTTTACATCGCTTGCAATATCATCAATAGTTGCATAGTTCCCTTGCGCTCTTGCCACTATAGACTCAGTAATAGAAATAACATCTCTGTCACGAAGCTCAAAGCCCTCATACTCTGCGGCTTTTAGCACGCTGTCAGTTACAATGGCAGCAAGGTCATCGCCCTCACGAATTATTGGGCAACGTATTCCCCTTGATATTGTTCCTACTCTTCTCTCTTTGTTTGTCATTTTAATCCCTTCTATTCTTTAGAAAATTTATCGCTGTATCAAAACAACATAAAATATTATATCACTTTTTTTTTAAATATTCAATAGTATTTTAAATATATTTTATAATTTTATTCATTTTTTCAACTCATCAAGGCTTTTGAAGGTGTATCCTTGTTCTTTTGCATAATTTATAACCCGCTCTAACGCATCTGCATTGTCCTTTGAAACTGCGTGTAATAAAAGAATTGCTCCATCATGCAGATAAGGAGTAATTTGCTCGAAAGCATAATCTGCACCCTTCTGATTTTTGGGGTCCCAATCCTTATATGCAAAGCTCCAGAAAATAGTTTTATAGCCAAGAGAATTTGCTGTGGCAAGCAATCTTTCGCTGTATTCCCCCTCAGGAGGACGCATATATTCCATTGATATTCCATATTTTGTTAAAAAAAGTTCATTTAAACCACAAAGCTCTGTCGCCATTTTTTCAGCGCTCACAAGCTTGGGAAGATTGGGGTGATTTACAGTGTGATTTCCCACTATATGCCCCTCCGAAATCATTCGTCTTACAAGCTCCTCTTCGTTTTTTATATAAGGAGCAGTCACAAAAAATGCCGCTTTTACATTACATTTTTTTAAAACGTCCAGAATTTGTGAAGTAAATCCATTCTCATATCCCTCATCAAAGGTAAGATACAAGCTTTTTTCCCCGCTTTCATCCATATAAAAAGCATTGTATTTTTTAAAGATTTCTACCGCCGACAAAGAAATCTCAGGAGCTTTTCCTTTGTTTTTTTTCAAGCCCCAGCCCGATCGGGTATTATCAATTTCATTAAAATTTTCATCGGCTATGTTTTGGGCATTTGTCACTATTTCAATGACCTCACCCGAGGTTTTATCGTTTTGCTCATTTTGATTTGTGCAGCCTGCAATCATTGATAGCAAAAGCAAAAGCAAAAGAATTTTTTTCATTGTTTTTCTTCCTTTCTTTTATATACTTTAAGATTGATTTTTGTCGCATTTTGTAGTATAATGAAATCATGAAGATTATCAAGCTTTAATAAATGACATTTTTTGATGGAGGAAATTTTATGGACAGAGCCGAATTTTTACAAAGACAACTCGAAAGACAAAAGCAGCGTCAGAAAAAATTAAAACTTACGCTTGTTTTTGCTTTGCTTATTCTATTATTTATTACCCTCATTTTTGTTTTTGCAAAAAATTCCAATAAAGGTACAACAGGCTCTAAAAACGTTTTTTTAAACGAGTATGTCTATCCCTTGCCTCCCGAAACCATTCCCGATTTGTTGGTTGCTATAAACAAGCCTGATGGAGTTAAAACCTGCTATCTCACATTTGATGACGGACCTACAAATTCAGTAACTGCCCGAGTGCTTGATATTTTAAGAAGATATGATGTTAAGGCAACCTTCTTCACAGTCGGAACGCTATTGGAGGCAAATCCTGATACTGCAAGACGTATATATGACGAAGGACATTTGCTTGCAAACCATTCCTATGCACATAGTTATTCTAAACTATATGCAGATGATTCTTCATTTATGAATGAAATAGACACAACCCACGAATTAATAAAGAATATAACAGGTAATGAAGACTACCCTTGCATATTTCGTTTCCCAGGCGGAGGCTTTAATTCGGGATATTATGGCGAGAAGAAGCAACACTACAAGATGTTATTGAAAGAAAAAAATATACGCTATTGCGATTGGAATGCCTTAAATGGCGATGCTGAGGGCGGCGCACCATCTGCCGAGCAATTGATTGCACGAGTTAAAAGCTCTTCAAAAAATAAAGAGGACATTGTGATTTTGATGCATGATGCAGCGGCAAAATCCACCACAGCAGATTCTCTTGCGCAAGCTATTGAATATCTTATTTCGCAAGGATATTCCTTTAAAACCCTTGATAAAGCGCCAAGATTTTAAAAATTTAATGTTAGTTACTAATGAAAATGGGAACGACGCGCATATGTCGTTCCCTACAATTATTTCCTAAAAAAACAACCCCTTATCCCAATTACCAATAAACAAAAACTTTTAAAATCCTTTTATCAAAAAAAGTGCAGAAAATTCTGCACTTTTTTATTACATTTTTCCTATGAGGTCGCCCATGGAATAATATCCCTTTGGCTTATCTTTCATAAACTCTGCCGCCTTGACTGCACCAGTTGCAAAAACCTCTTTGCTGGTTGCAGTATGCTTTAACTCCACAATTTCGTCACAGCCTGCAAAAATGACCTCGTGTTCACCCACAATGGTTCCGCCCCTTACGGCGTGAAGTCCTATTTCGCTCTTTTTTCGTTTTCTTCTTACATTGTGTCGGTCATAGACATATTCAGCAGGCTCTGAAAGCTCTTGGGATATTGCATCTGCAATAGCAAGCGCTGTCCCTGATGGTGCGTCTATTTTTTGATTGTGGTGTTTTTCCACTATTTCTATGTCAAATTTATCACTCAATATTTTTGCTGCTTTTTTAGAAAGCTCAATAAGCAGGTTTATTCCAAGGCTCATATTCGCCGAGAAAAACACAGGAATTTCATCAGCTGCTGTTAAAAGCTCGTCTCTTTGTTCTTTACTAAGTCCCGTCGTGGCAACAACTATTGGTAAATTCCTCTTTTTTGCCAATTCCAGAACAGAAGAAAACGCCGAAGGATGTGAAAAATCTATAATTACATCTGCGTCCTCGAAACACTCTGATGCATCGGTATGCACAGGATAGGGATTTTCTATATAATCATTTATGTCAATTCCTGCAGATATTTCAATGTTTTCCTCAGCCGAAACAATTTTTGAAATAACCTGACCCATTTTGCCATTGCAGCCATTCAAAATAATCTTTGTCATTAGCTTTTCTCCTTAACACAAAAAATTCAAAAGGATTGGGACATTTTTTTTAAATCAAAGCTTTGAAACCCCATAATCTGCTAAAGATTTCTTTAATTTTGCAAAATTCTGCTCCTCCATTTCGCCCAGAGGCAGGCGCAAATCTCCCACCTTGTAGCCGAGATAACGCATAGCAGTTTTAATAGGCACAGGATTTACCTCTATAAACAAATTATTTATAACATCGAGCATATCAAGCTGAAGCTTTAAAGCTTCCTTTGTTTTTCCCTCTTCATAAAAAGCACATATGTTATGAGTTTCCTCAGGTAAAATATTTGCAACCACCGAAATAACACCCTTGCCACCCAAAGACATTATTGGCACAATCATATCGTCATTGCCTGAATATATCCAAAGTTCGGGAACCTCTCTTGCCACTTGCGCTGTATATGATATGTTACCGCTTGCCTCTTTGATTGCAACAATATTTTCTATTTTGGAAAGCTCTTTTAGAGCATCAATGCTTATGTTTACCCCTGTACGACTTGGCACATTATACAAAATTACGGGAATTGAAACTGCCTCTGCAATAACCTTAAAATGATTTACAAGACCGCTTTTGTTTGCCTTATTATAATATGGAGTAACGCTCAAAATTGCATCAGCTCCTACATCTTCTGCCGCTTTAGTGAGCATTATTGCATGAAGCGTGTCATTACTTCCTGTTCCCGCTATAACTGGTACTCTTCCTCCAACCTTTTTAACTGCATAGCTTATAGCCTCTATATGCTCCTCGTTTGGCATGGTTGAAGCTTCGCCCGTTGTTCCGCAAACAACAATTGCATCAGTTTTATTATTTATCTGGGTTTCGATTATTTCCCCAAATGCATCATAGTCTATTTTGTCGCCGATAAATGGTGTTACAATAGCAACAGCTGAACCTGTAAATGGCAATTTTTTCATAGCTATAAATTCCTTTCTTTAATTAATAAAAATCGAAGATTTTTCTCAAACTTCTTCACTATTCACTATTACTTCTTACCTTAAAGCTTAGTCCATGTATCCTTTTGCTGTAAGAAGTTCTGCCATGAGCACCGCTCCGCCTGCGGCACCTCTTAGGGTATTATGCGAAAGGCAAACAAACTTATAATCGTATTGGCTATCCTCTCTTAGTCTTCCTATTGAAACTGCCATGCCGCCCTCAAGATTTCTTTCGGATTTTGTCTGGGGACGGTCATTTTCTTCAAAGTAGTGCAAAAACTGCTTTGGAGCATGAGGAAGATTTAATTCTTGAGGCTCGCCTGAAAATTCCTTCCATGCATTTTTAATTTCCTCTATTGATGGCTTGTTTTCAAAGCTTACAAACACAGCCGCCATATGTCCATTGGAAACTGGGACTCTCAAGCATTGGGTTGTAATTGATGGACCCTTTGCATCGACAATTTGCTCGCCCTCAATTTTTCCCCAGATTTTTAAAGGCTCAACCTCGCTTTTTTCCTCTTCTCCGCCAATATATGGGATAAGATTATCCACCATTTCGGGCCATGTTTCAAAGGTCTTTCCTGCACCTGAAATTGCCTGATAGGTTGTTGCAAGGCACTTGGTTATGTTATATTTCATTAAAGGATGAAGGGCAGGAACATAGCTTTGCAATGAGCAGTTTGATTTTACTGAGATAAAACCTCTTTTTGTTCCGAGGCGCGTTTTCTGAGCCTCAATTATTTGTGCATGCTCTGCATTTATTTCAGGAATTATCATAGGCACATCAGGAGTGTGGCGATGAGCCGAGTTATTGGAAACAACAGGGCATTCTGCCTTTGCATAAGCTTCCTCTAACGCACGGATTTCGTCTTTTTTCATATCAACTGCACAGAAGACAAAATCTACCATTGATGCGATTTTTTCAACATCAGCTGTAGCGTCATAAACAATCATGTCTTTAACACTTTCAGGAATTTCCTCATCCATTGCCCACTTTGCGCCAACCGCTTCTATGTAGGGCTTACCAGCACTTCTTGGAGAGGCTGCAAGCACCTCGATTGTGTACCATGGATGATTGTGAAGAAGTGTAATAAAACGCTGACCTACCATTCCTGTAGCTCCTATAATACCAATTTTGTAATTTTCTTTCATGACTTTCTCACCTTTCCTTATTTAGTAAACATTTGAAATTTTACCTTTGTTTTTTATTCTTTTAAAACAAAAAAATGCAACAACCTAAGGCTATTGCATAAAACTATCGCTTTGCAGTAGCCCTCCATCATTTTTAAAATGATGACAGTCGCACTGCTCTTAACAGTACGCCCAGCAAAAAAAGCATGCGGCAGCTTTTTTAGCTTCGGCGCTTTTTCCTTTCTTCGCATCCCCCAAAGTCGCCGCCGACACAAGAATTGAATACTGATAAAAAACGCACCTCTACCTTATTGATATTATAATACCATCATTATTATGATATGTCAATAGGTGATTTTTGTTTTTCGGCTAAAACACTAAAAAAAATAACGACTCATTTTTTTTAGTCGTCATTTTTCATATATCATTATTGTTCTACTATCATAAATCGAACAGCTGCATCTTTTTCAAAGTCCAGATTATATTCTATTCCAAGCTCGTCAAGCTTTGTTAAAAACTCTGCAAATTTTTCACTGCTCATTCCATATACTTCGTTTTCTAAACTGCCATAACTCAAGGCTACATTTTTAGCATCATTTAGCTTATTTGCAGAAATTAAGAGTTTCCCATCTGCAGGCTTGGGTTCTTTTTCTGTTAATATAACACTGCTGCCACCGCCGCTACTTCCTCCGCCTGATGTTTCTGGCGAATAAGCTGTTATTTTATAAAGTTCTTCTGTGTTATTATTTCCTTCTTTATCCTCTGTTGGTTCAGGCTCACTCACAAGACCTTCTTCGTCAGGCTCTTCCTTTTTTTCTTCTGCATTATATGGGGCTATATTTTCTTCATCAAAAGCATTTCCCCCAACTTCCTGACCTTCTATCATTCTTGCAATCTGCAAATTATAAGAAACTTCACTTTCATTTTCATCATTTTCTTCAGGGTTTATTAAAATATCTTCTTTTTCCTGCTTGATTTCTTCTGTTTGTGCTGGTTGTTTTTCTATATTATCTTCAACAAAACCAATTGTTTCTACAGGCTTGGATGTGGCTTTTTGTTTTGATTTTTCCTCTTTTTTTTCATTATTATTTTCTTTGGGATTTTTTAAAGGTGCAGGAGTTTGAGTTTCCTTCAAGGGCATTATTCTTGTATTGTTATCAGAAGAAATTTTCGTTTTGTCACCATTAATAATTGTCTGATATGGAACTTTTTCAAAATTCTCCTCTTTATTATTAAAATTCTCAATAAATTCTCCGCCCCAGCCTAAAAAGACTGCAAGCAAAAAGCATGCGGCAACCGATTGAATTGTCCTTCGATTGAAAAATCTTGCAAAATTTTGCTTTTTAAAGCTTATATCTGCATTTTCATTTATTCTAAGGTTCACACGCTCTACAAAATCAGAAGGTGGGTCGGGAAGCTCTATTTTTTTAAGTTCCGTTCGTATGGCTTTTGAAAATTCAAGCATTTCCCTGCAGGCGGAACATTGGTCCATGTGTATTTTTAAAATTTCAACTTCTTCTTTTTTTAGCTCATTGTCAATATATTTTTCAAGCATTTCTTCAAAATCCTTACAATTTCGCATATTTTCCGCCTCCTTTTTTTAAAATTTTATTACATTCAATATCTTAGACGCAAAGTTTAGAAAAAAAGTTCTCTTTTTTCAAATAAAATTTTCTTTAATTTTTCTCTTGCACGATTTAGTCTTGATTTTACTGTCCCCACAGGGATTTTTAAAATGTCAGCAATCTCGTCATAGCTCATTCCTTCAAGTTCATACAAGGTTATCATCATTCTTGAATTATCATCAAGCTCTGCTAAAGCTTTTCTTAAAAGTTTGCGTCTTTCATTTTCCTCTGCTATTTTTTCAGGGGTTTTTGAGGAGTCCTCAATTTCAATTCTTTTTCCATCCTCATTTTCTTCGTCTATGCTTATTGTTGCTTCCTTTCGCTTTCTTAAAAAGTCTAAGCACACATTTTTTGTAATTCTGTAAATCCATGTAGAAAGGGAGCTGTCATGCCTGAAATTATCCACAAATCGATAAACCTTTACAAAGGTTTCCTGTGCTGCATCATTTGCTTCTTCATAGTCGGACAGCATAGCATAAGCAATATGAATTACCTTAGTCTGGTATTCCCTTACAAGCTCGTCAAATGCATATCTGTCGCCTGATTTTATTCTTTTTATAAGCTTTTTTTCATCCACTATACCGTCCCTCCTTTTTTGAATAATTTTCGCATTTTAAATTGATAATAAAACGCAATATCAATAATTTTTTATTCTTTCTTTATAGCCCTCAAAGCTTGTCTTTAAATCCTCTGCGCAATCCGAGCCAAACTTTTCAAGGTATGCCTTTGCAATTTCAAAAGCCACTGCCGATTCCACCACCACGCTACAGGCAGGAACTGCGCACACATCGGAGCGTTCTACGCTTGCCTTTTTCTCGGTTTTATCACCTATGTCAACAGTTTTTAAAGGTGTATATAGTGTGGGAATGGGTTTCATTGCAGCCCTTACTACAACTGCCTCTCCATTGGTCATTCCGCCCTCAATGCCGCCTGCACGATTGGTAAGTCTTGAAAATCCCTTTTCTTTATCATATGCTATTTCGTCATGAATTTCTGAGCCGCAGGTAATTCCTACACCAAAGCCTTCGCCAATTTCCACTCCTTTAATTGCCTGCACACTCATAACTGCGCCTGCAATTTGTGCGTCTAATTTTCTGTCATAATGAACATAGCTTCCCACTCCAGGGACAAGTCCTGTCACGACAGTTTCGCACACACCTCCGCAGGATTCGCCCTCTTCCCTAATTTTATCAATGTATTCCTTTGCCTTTTTTTCTGATTCTTCATCGGCAAAACCAACCTCTGATTTGGCTGCTTTTTTAAAGGCTTCTTTGTCTATTTTTTCAATTTCGTCTGAAACCTCGCCAATTCTTTTAACCTTTGACATAAGCTCTACGCCAAAAAGCTCTAAAATCTGCTCAGCTATAGCGCCTGCTGCCACACGTGCTGCAGTTTCTCTTGCACTTGCACGCTCCAAAACATTTCTTAAATCGTGATGATTATATTTCATGCCACCGCTAAGGTCAGCATGTCCTGGTCTTGGGCATACAACCTCTCTTCCTTCTTGGATTTTTTCTGAACCCATTATTTTTTCCCAATTTGCCCAATCTTTATTTTCTATTTTTATAGAAATAGGACTCCCTAATGTATAGCCGCCTCTTACCCCCGACAAAATTTCGGCGTGGTCAGATTCTATTTTCATTCTGCCCCCTCTGCCATAGCCTGCTTGTCTTTTTTTAAGCATATCATTTATTTTATTTATATCTATTTTTATTCCTGCAGGAACTCCCTCTATAATTAACGAAAGGCATTTTCCGTGGGTTTCTCCCGCTGTCAAATAACGAAGCATTTTCTCATTCCCCCTTTTTAGAGTTAATTCTTGTTTTCAATTTCGTTTATGGCTTTTTCCAATGCCTCCTGACTTTCTATAGGCTCACTCTTAAATCGGTCGCAAAAAAGCTTTCCACTGGTTTTATATTTGCGATTAAAAAATCTTGCGTAAGATGTGCATAAGGATTTCATCAGCTCGGAAATGTTTTGTGTTCCCTCTGCCACTATCATATGCACTGCACTGTCTGACAATCTGTAGCCAAAAAGCTCACCTCTTTTTGCAAAGGTTACATATCTTTCAACAAGAGAAAGAAAAATTTCTTTATCATTTTCGTTTAAAAAAAGTTTATAATTTGCTCTTATTATAATCTGATATATTCCGAGGGTGCTTTTTTTTCTTGCCTTTCGTGCCATAGACAACCTCTCCTACAAAAATACTTTAATATCAATTAATTTTCAAACAATTGCGCATCGCATACCTTTACAAGGTCCTGAGGCTTTAACAAAAGAGTTGCGCCGCAAATTCCTGCACTTATTGCAATTTTTTCAAAATCCATGCAGCTTTTTTCGATATATGTGGGATATTTTTTCTTCATTCCTATTGGCGAAACTCCGCCCCTTATATACCCCGTCAGGGAAAAGAGTTCCTTTACTTCTATAAGCTCAACTTTTTTGTTTTTTGAGGCTATAGCTATCTTTTTCAAATTCACTTCACTTGCCACATCAATACATACTACAAGAATCCCGCCGCCATCACCCCTTGCGACAAGAGTTTTAAAAGAGCGTTTTGGTTCTATACCTGTCTTTTTTGCAATTTCCTCGCCAAAATGCTCCGAAACGGGGGTGTCGGTTCCATATTCTATTTTTTCAAACTCTATACCTACGGCTGTAAGTATTCGCATTGCGTTGGTTGTAATTGGTTTTTTCTTTGCCAATTTTAAACCCCCTCTTTTGCTTTTTTACATTTTTGAGCCCTTAGAGCCCTTTGCGCCACCAAGCTTTACCCCCTCAAGAACATTTGAGTCAAAAGAAAATGTCAGGTTTTCTTCTTCACGCTTTCTCTTTAGCGAAAGCTCTATCATTCTGTCTAAAAGGCTGGTATATTTAATTCCCACAGGCTCCCACAAATAAAATGAAAGAGACCCAGGAATTGTATTTATCTCATTGAGCCAGATTTTTTGTGTTTTTGTATCCATCATAAAATCTATTCTCGAAACACCATTACAACCAAGAGCCAAAAATGCGTCAACCGCCATTTTTCTTATATATTCGCGTTGTTCTATAGTTATATCAGCAGGGATTTTTCTTTTAAGGCTTGCCATTCCTTTACTTGCGCCGTCCTTATTGCCACCGATATATTTATCTTCAAAGGTGAGAATGTCATCAGAGTTTACAGGCTCCTCGCACTCAGAGGCTTCTGCATATTCACAATCTCCCAAAACTGCGCAATTAATTTCTTTTAAATTCTCTACAGCAGGCTCAACAAGCACTTTTTTTGAAAAAGTAAAAGCCTCCTCCAATGCATTAAGGAGTCCCGAGCGGTCTTGCGCCTTTGTAATTCCCACGCTGGAGCCAAGATTGACAGGCTTTACAATCAAAGGATAGGAAAGTGAGGCTTCTATTTTCTCTGCCAAAGCTTCGGGATTTGTATAATACTCTTTAGAAAGTGCAGTGACGCAATCAAGGACAGGAATATTATTGTCCTTTAAAACTGTCTTCATGACATATTTATCCATTCCCACCGCTGAGGAAAGCACATCGCAGCCCACATAGGGGATATTTAGCATATGTAAATACCCCTGCAAAGTTCCGTCCTCCACATTTGTTCCATGCACTATAGGAAAAGCCACGTCAATGGTGTCATAAAGCTTTTTGCCAAACGCTTTTATAGGATATTTTACAATATCTGCCCCTGCGCCATTAGATACTAAAATAACCCTTTCGCTTTCTTCTATAAGCTTTTTTATATTTGTGTATGAAGAAATTTTTCCTACATTTTCACCCACATAAAATTCATTGTTTTTTGTTATATATATGGGAATTACATCATATTTTTCAGAATTTATATTACCTATCGCCTGAATTGCTGATATGATGGAAATCTCATGTTCGGTGCTTTTGCCTCCAAATAATACCCCTACTTTTATTTTCATAAATTATCATTCCTTTCGATCAATAATTGTCAGGTAGGTCATTTTCAAGTAAAATGACAGGTTTTTGCCCCTTTGTATCTATGCTATATGCTTTATTTATTGCCTCTTTTATTGTCTGGGCAACAAAGCATTGTTCTTCTGGGTATCCCATTTTGCTAAGACCCTTTTTTATGCTCTCGGTCTGACGCTTACCTACTAAAATTACAAAGTCGCAAACCGATGAGGCATTTTTCCCAAATTCAAAATTACATTCTTCCTGCTTTTCTCCAAGCTCAACCATTCCTGGAGTTACCAAAATTTTAAAGCCGTTCATGACAGAAAGGGTTGCAAGTGCTGCCTTGGTTCCGCTCGGATTTGAGTTATATGCATCGTCTATAACAATTGCATTTCCCTTGTCTATAAGCTCAAGACGATGGGGTACACACTCAAGGCGTCTTACCTGGGACTTTAGCTCATTTAATTCTATTCCGAGTGTATTTGCTATTGCTATTGCTCCTGTTATATTAAGCACATTATGCTCGCCTATCAGCTTAGTGGAAAAGCTTTCACATTCACCATTGGGAGCCTTTATGGAAAATGTGGTGCCCCTTTCGCTTACCATAATATCAAAAGCAGTGTAGTCGCCATTTTTCAAGCTATAAGTTATTGCGTCTTTTCTTTTGTTATAGCTTTTTATATTCTCGTCGTCACCATTTAAGAACAAAAGACCATCGGAGCCTATGGCATCGCTTAGTTCAAATTTTGTTGCCTTTACATTTTCAAGGCTTTTAAAGCTTTCAAGATGTTGAGGCCCTATTGATGTAATTACGCCATGGCGAGGATTTACAATATCGCACAATTCCTTTATTTCTCCTACACGCTTTGCTCCCATTTCACAAATGAAAATTTCATGTGTGGAACGCAAATGCCCCCTTATGGTCATTACAACTCCCATAGGAGTGTTGTAGCTCTCAGGAGTCATAAGTACATTATATTTTGCTCTCAAGAGAGTATTTAAGTAATATTTCATGCTTGTTTTTCCATAGCTTCCGGTAACACCTATAACCTTTAAATCGGGGCAGGATTTTAAAATTTTCTTTGCATCAAGAATGAAATGGCGTTTAACATACGCCTCAACAGGTTTGTTTATCAGATTTGCAAGCATGGGATAAAGTGGTGAAAAAAGATAAAATATAAGACTTGCAAAAACTGTGACCCTGATTGTGAAAAATGAGTAGGTCAATGCCAAAACACCAACAAGAACAACACCCTCGGTTACAAACATTCTTAAAACCCTCTTGGTGTAAACCAAAGGTTTTTTTGCACTTTTGGGTCTTTTTATATATGCTCCCAAAGCCAAGCTAAGAGGCATCAAAAACCAAAAATTTTCAAACACAAACCCAAGCATTGCTATTATGAAAATT
>JAZURZ010000103.1:0-3150 GCA_045606465.1 Clostridia bacterium
CATACAAGAAGCAGATGGAATATGCTATCGGTCTTATGGTCAATGCAGACAATGCGATAGATGTTGCTCACGCAAGAAGATGTCCTCTCCCATTCCTATCCTCAATGATTTCTGACTGTATCGGCAGAGGAAAATCTGTTCAGGAGGGCGGAGCGATTTATAACTTTACAGGCCCTCAGGGATTTGGTGTTGCCAATATGGCAGATGCTTTATATGCGGTGAAAAAGCTTGTATTTGAAGATAAGAAAATTACCATGCACGAGCTTAAAAATGCACTTTTAAATAACTTCGGACAGGATATGTCTGCAAAGGAAATAACCGAGAGAGTAGCATCTGCGTTGGCAGAAAATGGTGTGGAAATAACCGAGGAAGTTGTAAAAGAAATATATATGAATGCGCAAGGTGACACAAAAACAGCCGAGGCTTCAAAATATGCCAAAATCCGCGATATGATTTTAGAGGTTCCCAAGTATGGCAATGATAATGATGAGGTTGATGCAATTGCACGTGATGCGGCATATACCTATACAAGGGAAATAGAAAAATATAAAAACACACGTGGAGGCACTTTCCAGGCAGGACTCTATCCGGTTTCAGCAAATGTTCCGCTTGGAGCACAGACGGGAGCAACTCCTGATGGAAGATATGCATATACTCCTGTAGCAGACGGTGTTTCGCCAACAGCAGGAAGGGATGTAAATGGACCTACCGCTTCTGCAAACTCGGTTGCAAAGCTCGACCATCATATTGCGTCAAACGGAACACTTTTCAATATGAAGTTCCATCCGTCAGCTCTTAAAGGACAGAGCGGTCTTGTGGCTTTTTGTAACTTTGTAAGAGGATATTTTGACCAAAAGGGAAGCCATATGCAATTTAATGTTGTAAGCCGCCAAACCCTGATAGACGCCCAGAAAAATCCTGATAATTACAGAAATCTCGTGGTAAGAGTTGCAGGATATAGTGCGTTGTTTACAACCTTGTCACGTTCCTTGCAGGATGATATTATAAATAGAACCGAGCAGAGCACAATAAGATGATAAGATAACCAATTTTTTAAAAACATTGTTTTGCTCACAAACAATGATAAAAAGGTATCTGTGAGCAGAAAGGCTATGGAAAAAAAGATGGACAATTACCTTGAAACCAAGGGAAGAATATTTGACATACAAAGGTTTTCGGTCCATGATGGACCTGGAATAAGAACTATAGTTTTTCTCAAAGGTTGTGTTTTAAGATGTAAATGGTGCTGCAATCCTGAGTCGCAATCCTATGCAATTGAAAATCTCACTATGGGAGGCAAAACAAAACAATGTGGACGGGATGTCACAGTAGCTGAGGTAATGGAGGAAATCACAAAGGATTTCCACTACTACAGACGCTCGGGCGGAGGTCTTACTTTGTCGGGAGGGGAATCCCTGTGCCAACCTGATTTTGCAGTTGCGCTTCTTAGAGCAGCCAAAGAAAATGGACTGACGACTGCTATAGAATCCACGGGATATGCAGACAAAGAGGTTATCTCAAGGGTTCTTGAATACCTTGACTGCTATTTAATGGATATAAAGCATGTAAATAGCGAAAAGCATGAGAGATTTACAGGGAAACCAAATCACAAAATCTTAGAAAATGCACGCTATATTGCAGAAAATGCAAAGGAACTTATAATAAGAGTTCCCGTTATTCCTACATTTAATGACACGCCTGAGGAGATGGCGCAAATTGCAGAATTTGTATCAAAGCTTCCTAATGTGGAAAAAATGCATATTTTACCTTATCATAAATTTGGAGTTGACAAATACGTAGGGCTGGGGAGAAAATATGAACTTGAAAATATAGATGTTCCTACAGATGAGTATATGGAAACACTAAGACAAATTGTAAGCAGATATGGCATAAAATGTCAGATAGGCGGATAAAAAAGGAGGGGAAATTCTTGAAAGATGAAATATCATTACAGGACAAAATGAGAATTATTCAGGAAATTGTTCCGGGTAAGCAAATAACCCTTTTGCATATAATTGCAAATCCTGATAAGGTTCTTTATAAAAAATTGGGACTTGACCCTGCTGTGGATTATACAAAATCAGCCATAGGAATTGTAACAATGTCGCCTGCTGAAACCGCTATTATAGCAGGAGATATTGCAGTAAAATCATCGGGTGCAGAGCTTGGCTTTGTTGACCGCTTCAGCGGAACTTTAATTGTTACCGGAACTGTTTCAGAGGTGGAATCTTCATTGAGAGCAATTGCAGATTATGCAGAGGAAGTTCTTGGATTTAGTGTCTGCAAGGTTACAAAAACATGAAAAAGCTTATATTGATGGGGCGTGTAGGCAGCGGCAAAACCACACTTACCCAGGCTCTTAAAGGAGAAACAATTGCCTATAGAAAAACTCAGTATATTGACTATGGGGCAAACATAATTGATACTCCTGGCGAATATGCACAGACTCATGAGTTGGGCGCAGCACTTGCTCTTTATTCCTATGAGGCAGATATAGTAGGCTTGCTCTTGAGCGCAACAGAGCAATATTCACTTTTTCCACCTAATATAACCTGTCTTGTTAATAGGGAAGTGATTGGAATTATAACCAAAAAAGAACACCCGAATGCAAATGTCGAAAGGGCGAAAACCTGGCTTGAGCTTTCAGGTTGCAAAAAAATCTTTGCAGTAAGCGCCAAAACCGGCGATGGCATAGAAGATTTGTTGGAATATTTGACAAATGAAGATGCTCAAAATACACAAAATCAAGAAAAAGCCACAAAAAAAAGAAAAAAACCACAAAAAACCACAAAAAACCGTTGACAAGAAACAAAAAATGTGGTATAATTATAATGTATCCAAAGGTTAAAAATTTAAATAAAACATAAAGGAGAAATGTAAAATGGTATCAGAGTACGAAATCAAAAAACAAATTTGCGAAATCGGTAAAAGAATTTATGACCGTGGCATGGTTGCTGCAAATGATGGAAACATCTCAGTAAAGCTTTCCGATAACGAATTTCTCTGCACACCTACAGGTGTAAGTAAGGGCTTTATGACTCCTGAATATATCTGTAAGGTAGATGCAAAAGGAAATGTGTTGCAGGCTAATGGAAAATTCAAGCCCTCATCTGAAATTAAAATGCACATGAGAGTTTATAAGGAAAGACC
>JAZURZ010000104.1:0-1699 GCA_045606465.1 Clostridia bacterium
AAAAAATTGAACTCCCTCCCCTTACGGGACTCCCTCTTCAACAAGAGGGAGAGTTAGAACAAGAGTTGGAAAACAACAACAAAAATAAAAGCTCCCTCCTCTTGAGCAAGAGGAGGTGGCACAAGCGAAGCGCAGTGACGGAGGAGTTGGAAAAACAACTGCTGCAAAAAATTGAACTCCCTCCCCTTGCGGGACTCCCTCTTCAACAAGAGGGAGAGTTAAAACAAAAGTTGGAAAACAACAACAATAAAAATTGAACTCCCTCCCCTTGCGGGACTACCTCTTCAACAAGAGGGAGAGTTAGAACAGGAGTTGGAAAACAACAATAAAAATAAAAGCTCCTCCTCTTGAGCAAGAGGAGGTGGCACAAGCGAAGCGCAGTGACGGAGGAGTTGGAAAACAACTCCAATAAAAAATTGAACTCCCTCCCCTTGCGGGACTCCCTCTTCAATAAGAGGGAGAGTTAGAACAAGAGTTGGAAAACAACAAAAAAAATAAAAGCTCCTCCTCTTGAGCAAGAGGAGGTGGCACAAGCGAAGCGCAGTGACGGAGGAGTTGGAAATACAACTGCAACAAAAAATTGAACTCCCTCCCATTGCGGGACTCCCTCTTCAATAAGAGGGAGAGTTAGAACAGGAGTTGGAAGACAACAACAAAAATAAAAACTCCTCCTCTTGAGCAAGAGGAGGTGGCACAAGCGAAGCGCAGTGACGGAGGAGTTGAAGAAACAACTGCAATAAAAATTGAACTCCCTCCCCTTGCGGGACTCCCTCTTCAACAAGAGGGAGAGTTAAAACAAGAGTTGGAAAACAACAACAAATAAAAAATTGAACTCCCTCCCCTTGCGGGACTCCCTCTTCAACAAGAGGGAGAGTTAAAACAAGAGTTGGAAAACAACTGCAATAAAAAATTGAACTCCCTCCCCTTGCGGGACTCCCTATTCAATAAGAGGGAGAGTTAGAACAAGAGTTGGAAAAACAACAACAAATAAAAAATTGAACTCCCTCCCCTTGCGGGACTCCCTCTTCAACAAGAGGGAGAGTTAAAAAACTTTTATCAGTGGAATATAGAAGAAACGTAAACAAGAAAGAAGTTAAAGGCCTGAGAAGAAACCTGCGCAGCAATCTAACCCCGGCAGAAGCAACATTATGGTTACATCTCAAGGCGAAAAGACTAAATGGGTTGTCATGGAGAAGACAATTCTCTGTTGGCAGCTACATTCTTGATTTCTATTGTCCCGATTACAAACTATGTATTGAGCTTGACGGCAAGGAGCATTTCACCATGGAGGGTGACACGTATGATTACGACAGAACCGAATACCTGAATTCATGCGGAATTAATGTATTACGATTTGAGAATAATGAAATATGGAACAACATGGAAGGTGTACTTAACGCTATTATACAAGAAATAAATGATTTAACAAATAAAAACTCCTCCTCTTGAGCAAGAGGAGGTGGCACAAGCGAAGCGCAGTGACGGAGGAGTTGGAAAAACAACTGCAGCAAAAAATTGAACTCCCTCCCCTTACGGGACTCCCTCTTCAACAAGAGGGAGAGTTAGAACAAGAGTTGGAAAACAGATAACTTTTAAAATAAAATTACGGCTAAGAAATAAAAATACAAAAGACTTATGACAACAATTAAAAGATTAAAGACAATCCTTGCACTTGCATTGGCATTGCCAATGGCATTAA
>JAZURZ010000105.1:0-26588 GCA_045606465.1 Clostridia bacterium
ATCCTGCTTTATCTGATATGCCAGATCATAGATTTCCTTGTTCTTTTCTTCAATTTCGCAGTCCAGCAGAACTAACGCCTCTCGGTGAGAAAGACCCTTTCTCTGCCTTGCTTTTTCAAGGATTTGGTCAATCAGCTCCACGTCATTTTTGTGTGCATCTGCATATTCAAGAGTAGCCAGTATTTCTTCATGGCTTATAAATTCTTCTGCTTTTTTTGATTTTGGATTATACATTTTCATCAGTTCCTTTCTTCAAAAATTGATATTCAACATGGTTTTTACTATCATAAAAGAGGTGAATCTCCTCTTGATATTTCTATCTTACTATCTGCCCTTTTTAAAACCTCAGCAAGCTTTATAAGTCCCTCAGCTGCTTCTGCATCAGAGGAAAGCTTGTTGTCATATAGCGCATACTTTTCTCTTGTGCTCATTGGCGAAAGATTTGGCATTACGACATTGGCTCCTGCTAAAATTCCACGTTCTCTGCCATCTGTTGCCTTGCTTGCAAGGGCAGTAGTTGCAGGTAAAAGCACCTTCGGAAGCATTATCCTCACCACGCTTAAGCAAAATAAAGTAAGCTCTACACTTCCGTCGGGGTGATTTTTAAAAGGAGTGTCATGATGTCTCATAAATGGGCCTATTCCCACCATATGCGGAACAAATTCGCTAATAAAAATCATATCCTTTGCAAGCTGCTCTTCACGCTGATTTGGCGAACCTACCATAATTCCGCAGCCTGTCTGAAAGCCTATCTCTTTTAAGTTTTTAAGACACTCCATACGATTTTTAAAATCCATCTCATCAGGGTGCAAAGTTTGGTAATGCGCCTCATCTGCAGTTTCATGCCTTAAAAGATAGCGGTCAGCACCTGCATTAAAAAGCCTTTCATAGCTTTCTTTATCCCTTTCGCCAAGCGACAAGGTGACTGCGCAATCGGGAAATTCCTTTTTTATATCCCCTATAATATCGCATAAAATATCGTCGGTAAAAAAGGAGTCCTCTCCACCCTGCAAAACAAAGCTCCTGAATCCTGCAGGATAGCCATTTCTGCAACAGTCTAAAATTTCTTCCTTGCTAAGTCGGTACCTTGAAACATTTTTGTTGCCTCGTCTTATGCCGCAATAAAGGCAGTTGTTTTTGCAATAGTTTGAAATTTCAATAAGTCCTCTTATATAAATTCCGTCTCCGAAATTTTTTTTCTTTATTTCATACGCAAGCTTTTTTGCATAATCTGACACTTTTTCATAATTTTTAAAAAGTTCAATCCATTCTTCTGTTTCTAATCTTTTGTTGCGATTCAGCTTATCAATAAGTTTTATCATCCTTTTTCTCCTTTTTTCTGATAAATTGTCTTGGAGCTGACTCCGTCCAACATTCCAATACTGCCCGAAAGAGCGCTTATTTTATCTGATGGTGCATCCATTACAACGCTTATCACCGAAAGCTTTTTTTCTTTATATGGAATACCCATTCTTCCTATTATATATTCTGAATATTGGTGCAAAAGTAAATTTAACTTCTCCACCGATTCGGGATTTTCTACTACAATTCCCAAAAGTGCAATTCTTTTTTCCATATTTCATAACCTCCCTTAAAATATACCGGACTTTTATTTTAAAAACAAAAATGGTGTGCCAACCTTTAAAGCACACCAAAAAAACCAAAGTATTCTTTGTTTTCATTCTTTTTTTAGTGTCTTTCCAATCAGGGGATAAATCCCTTTTCGGTTAGGCAAAAAATAAAGTCAAATTTTAATTGTATTTACTTTTCTAAAGCCTTTATAAGCCTTGGAAATTTTGACTCATTTCCAAAAAATTTGTCAATTATTTTTCCCGCTTTTTCTATAAGCTTTGCATTTACTACGGTAATTATTACAGTTCCTATGCCTATACCTCTAAGGTTTCGGTTAAGAAGCATTGCCAACACAAGCGAAACAACAAGCATAATAATATCATTTGCAAGCTTGGTTTTATTTTTGTCAAAATTAAATTGTTCTGCAATTTCTACAACCAAAAGCTCATAAATTTGCAAGGGAAGGCTTGTGCGAAAATAAAAAGCTACCGCAACTGCTGTCACCATCTCGCCTATAACGAATGCAATTACCCTTATCTGCATACTCTCATATGGCACATTCGAGCCAAAAAGTGCAAGCCAGAAATCAAGAAAAAGTCCGAATATAATTCCTACTGCAAAGGACAAAAGATATTTCCATTTGAATTTTCTTACTATAACACACATCACAACAAGCAAAAACCCCTGCCATATATATTCCGATGTGCCTTGCGAATACCAAGGAAAAATTTCAAAAAATTTTAAATGTATTATAAAGGGCGGGGCTGCAATCATTGAAAGTCCGAAATTTGCCTTGGTGCAAAGAGCTACGCCCAGCGAGCACAGCACTATTCCAAGCAGCCACGAAAGCTCATTTGCTTTTGTCATTTTCCTCATTTTACTACCCCTTTATTGCACTTTATTACATTTCACGCCTACCCTCGATTGCCTTTATAAGAGTTATTTCATCAGTATATTCCAAATCTCCCCCCACAGGCACTCCATGTGCAATTCGTGTAACTTTGACACCAAGGGGCTGAATAAGCTTAGATATATAAACTGCTGTTGCAGTTCCGCTCACAGTTGGGTTGGTTGCCATTATAACCTCTTTTACCTCATCATCTGCAAGTCGGCAAACAAGCTCTTTTATTTTTAAATTTTCGGGAGATATTCCATCCATAGGCGACAATGCCCCATGCAAAACATGGTAAAGGCCATGAAATTCCTTGGTTTTTTCAATAGCTGCAACATCTTTAGGTGCCTCCACCACACATATTGTTGACCTGTCACGCTTTAGCGAGGAGCATATAGCGCATGGCGAAACATCGGTAAAATTCTGACACACAGGGCAAAGCTCAATTTTGGTTTTTGCCTCTATTATGCTCTTGGCAAACGCCTCTGCATCTTCCTTTTTCATATTATCAAGAATGTAAAAGGCAATACGCTCGGCACTTTTTCTTCCTATTCCTGGAAGCTGAGCAAAGCTTTCTATTAAAACCTCTATCGGTGCTGCGTGCATTTTTTTCATCTCCCCCCCTAATTTGAAGATATCTTCAAATTTAGCCGAAAGAGAATAATCCGAGCTCGGATTACTCTTTTTTCGGTCAGTCCTCGAAAATTGGAACGTTTAACAATTCTCCAATGACTAAGCCTTTTTATCAGAACAAGCCTGGTATATTTATTCCGCCTGTAATCTGGCTCATTCCTTCTGCCATCATATCTTCAGCCTTTTTAATTACTTCATTCACTGCAGTCATTACAAGGTCCTCTAAGGTTTCAACATCATCAGGGTCTACTGCCTCAGGCTTAATCTTGACCGAGAGAATTTCCTTTTTGCCATTAGCTTTGACTGAAACTGCTCCGCCGCCTGATGCCGCTTCCACAACCTTTTCTTCAATCTCTGCCTGAACTCTCTCCATTTCCTCCTGCATTTTCTGCGCCTGCCTTACAACATTGCTTACATTTTTTTTGTTGTTCATGCCTGCGCCCTGAAATCCCTTATATTTTCCCATTTTTAACTACCTCTTTCTTTTTACTTTAGTTTTTTATTCTTCATCTGTTGCGCTTTTCATTTCCTGCTCGTCCAAAAATTCCTCTCGCTCATCGCTTTCTCCAAGCTCGGTCTGCAAAAATTCCTCGGGCTGATAATTTACAAAATCACTCTCGTCTGTCATTTCTATTATTTCAGGGAATTTTTGGCTCAAAATTTCCAGCGGGTCTTTATTCTTTTCATTGGCAGAAAAATTTTCCTCCTGCTCATCTCCATCGTCTGAAAGACTCCAATAATCTACCATATAGTCTTCTACGTCCTCTTCAAATGCAGTTTTGAAAACAAAATCCCCTCCTGTGTTTTTCAAAAACTCTGCACGAATGGTTTTTATATAGGTGGATGCTATTTTTTTAAGCATCTGCTCGTTTTTGGCAAACACTAAAATTATGCCCTCTCCGTCAATAGTGATTTTTCTATTATGCAGAGCGCCCGCAACAAAGGGGGCCTTTTTTGCAATAATCTGCGCCACTTTTTCCCATTTTCGAGCCGCTGCCACTATGGGCGAGCGTGATGAAAGGGTTGATATATCAAGAGGAACATATAGCCTTGCCGAAACTTCTTTTTTCTCTTTTTGTTTTTCGGGAAGTTTATTCTCTTTTTTTTCCTCAACCGATACTACCTTTACCACACCCTCCTTGATTTGTTCCTCAAGTTGTTGTATGCGTGCAAGCAAAGCCTCGGTTGAATTATTTAACTCAGGCTGAGTAAGCCTTATAAGTGCAAGTTCGTATATTGTCCTTGGATTTTTTACCCACTTTGCATCTGCACGAGCCTTGGTAAGCTCTGAAATTGCAAATGATATTTCTTCAAAAGAAATCTTTTGAGCTTGTGATTTAAGCTTTTGATACTCCTCTGCTGTCCTTTCCAGCAAATTTTCAGGTGTATCTGCCACTTTGCACACCATCAAATCTCTCAGTTGCTTTATAAGAGAATCGGCATAAACATTTAAATCCTTTCCCTCGGAGGAAAGCTCCTCCACAATTTCAAGCACTGATTTTGTATCCTTTTTTTCAATTGCCTCAACGCTTGCAAAAAGAATTCCAGACGGTGATGCACCCAATGCCGAAACAACCTTTTCAAGTGAAAGCTCACTTCCACACTCAGAAACACAACGCTCTAAAATGCTCAGAGCATCACGCATGGAGCCATCAGCAAAGCGTGCAATAAGGTTATATGCATCGTCCGTTATTTTAAGCCCGTCATGTGTGGCAATTTCCTTCATTCTCACAATTATATCATCGGGACGAATTCTTTTAAAATCAAACCTCTGACATCTTGAAAGAATGGTTTCTGGAACACGATGTGCCTCGGTTGTTGCAAGTATAAATATCACATGAGGGGGTGGCTCTTCCAAAGTTTTTAAAAGAGCATTAAATGCCCCAGAAGAAAGCATATGCACCTCGTCAATTATATAAACCCTGTATTTTGCGTTTGTCGCAACATAGTTTACATCTTCACGGATTTCCCTTATGTTGTCAACACCATTGTTGGAAGCCGCATCTATTTCAGAGACGTCTAATATGCTTCCATTTAAAATTCCCTTACAGGTGGGACACTCGTTACAGGGTGAGCCATCCTTGGGATTTTCACAGTTTACTGCTCTTGCAAAAATTTTCGCAGCAGTTGTTTTACCTGTTCCTCTTGTACCGCAAAACAAATATGCATGTGCTATAGTTTCACCTTGTGTTTGATTTTTAAGTGTTCTTGTGACATGATTTTGTCCAACAATATCCTCAAATACCAAGGGACGCCATTTTCTGTAAATAGCCTGATATGCCATCAAAAACACCTCCCATATCAAAATTTTATCCCTTTAATTAAAAAAGGCGGCTCCGACCGAGTAAATCCATAACACATCGAAAGCTCCGCTTATTGCTGCTTGGTTCCCCTTCTGACAAGGTGCAGGGTTTTCAATCGCTCGGGCTCGGTCATCATCGGCGACCGTAAGACATAATTTTTGTCATTTTCATCATTGCTATTATATTATAATATATTTTATCAAAAACTTCAATAGAATTTTTAAATTTTTTTAATAAATTTATAACTTTTCTAAAAATTAGATATTTTAAAATTTTTCATATCCTAATATGCTATTTTATTCTTTTTATATTGAAAAACATCTGCCTTATTTTGTATATTTTGTCGAATATTGCGAACTGTTTTTGTTGATTTTTCCCATATGGCTATGTTACAATAATTTCAATAAAAAAGACGGAGGTTTTTACAAATGAAACAACTCTTAATCAAAAGAAAAACTGTCACATATGGCGATGAATTTCTTGCCGAAATGGAGCTTTCCTATTACATATGTGAAAAGAGCTTTGAACAATTCCCAAAAAGCCGCTACGCTGTGAGAATTGTTAAAGAAACTATAGAAAACGGGGCAAGAATTTCCGAAGATAACACAACAAATTTTTTGTTTTTTACTCTTGATGAAGTAACAAGCTTTATTGATATGCTTATCCGCTATGAGGTCACTCCAATAACTCTTGAAGATATTGCGTGCGACTACTTTTCAGAAAACTTTTCTCAAAAAAATCTTATTATAGCCTGACTTTTTAAAAGCCAAAGCTTACACATTCGTAAAATTAGCTACCAAAAAAACTAAAACATGACATTCTTTCCCCTCAACCACTAACAAAAACCCCATTATTGGGGAGTCCGAGGGAAATCGAAATCCCTCGGAAGCTTTTTTCTTCTTTTGGCTTCAAAAGACCAGCCTCCCGCAGGGAAAAAAAATAAAAATTTAAACCAAATAAACCTTAGCCACCAATGAAAATAAAAAACAAAATAATTCTAACTTACAAAGGCGGTGTAAAAAACTCATTTTTTTACACCGCCTTTTTGGGGGATGTAAAAAAAGTCCAGAACGCAAAAAGGCTTAAATTTTAGAAAAATCGAATCAAATGAGATTTTTCATCTAAATGAAACCATTTTACAAATAATAAATTGTCCTCATTGCATATGATTGTCGCCTTTTTGCGTTTTGGACTTTTTTAAATCCTCTTTTCTTTTGACTTTTTAAAAGAAACCCTTACCTTTTATCTTGTCAAATAATTATATATCATAACCAATGCCTCAGCACAGGTTATATTATTTTTAGGATATAAATATCCATCTGCACCGCTTACAATTTTAAAACCTTTTGCTATTGCACAATATCCTGTCTTGTCAGCTGAAATGTCAGCCTTGTCCTTAAAATCGCAAACATAAATTCCCTCAAGCTCGGCAACCTCACGAATTCCCATTGCACGCAAAAAATATCTTATTGCAAGTTCTCGGCTTATAGGCTCGGTTGAATTTTTCTCCTCCTCGGATATAATATCATCATTCACCATACGTCGATATATATATTCCATATCGGTCTCTGCCACGCTGCCGCATACTCCGCCATATACAAGCTTTAAAAATTCTGCCTGAGTAATTTCTGCATCAGGTCTTAGCTTCTCTCCCTCTGTCCTTATTCCATATTCCAAAAGAAGCTTTGCTATTTTTTCCACCCAATGTCCATCAATATCAGTGTAATTTTCTTTACTTTCTTCCTTTATTTCCTCACCGCTGTAATTTATGAACTTTCCACTGTTTGCATCTATTTTTACATCGTAATTGCTTTGCGTATTTACAAGCACATATTTTTTGTCTGCAATTATATACTTTAACTTTAGCGGATACTTTTCATACATAATTTTATGCGCCTCATCAAGGCTTAAAATTCCTTGGAGAGATGGAAGCTTTGATATGTCCTTGTCCCATTCGCAATAAAAGCTTATAATTGCATTTTTCTCTTCGCTCCAGCTTGCAGAAATGGTATTATTTATATAGGGGATACCATTTACAAGTCTTGTATATGTTGCATTATTTCCTTCCTCGTTCGCCACAGAAGATTCAAATTTATCCTGGAAATATTTTTTTAAAAAATCTTCAGCTTTTTCCTTGTTTTCATCTTCTTTTTGGGCATTTATTCTGTCATAGCGATAAAAGCTTTCTATCTCTCCTGTGACTGCGTCCATTGTCACACTTCCCGAAAATTCCTCATCGCTTATATTGATAATCGCCCTGTAACCATCTTCATCGTCAGGATATATATTCATTCTTATATTCTCATAAGTGTTTTTCATGCCAAATTCCTCAATAGAGCAAAGAATTTGCAAAAGCTCGTCCTTGGTTTTGGTTTGACCAATTTTTTCAAGCTCCTCTTTTTCCTTTGGAGTAAGAGTTTGATTTGATGCTCCTCCTCCGACCGAGGTGCTCATTGCCATATCCTCAGTAAGCGCATATTTATATAACTCCTTTTGGTATATATCGTCCTCTTTTTGCTCATTTAAGGTGTCATTATTAAGATAGTAAACGCCATTTGTTACATATTCTAAAATATATTTGTCATCATAGGTTTTGCGATACTGAAGCTTCATAGGAAATTTGTTTGTCCAATTTTCCAAAGCCAGAGGATTTATTTGTGTTTTTTCTGCATAAGAAAATTCAGTGTCAAAATCCCATGACGATGATATTCCTGTCACAAAAAACTCATCTCCAAGCTTCAAAATGCTTATGCTTACCAAGTTGTCCTTTACCTCTATTCCCTTATTTTTTCTCACATAATCAAAGCTATATGAACTTCTGCTGTTAAGATTTAAGGTTTTAGAAAAAGGAACTAAAGTCGCACAGTCCTCAGGATTTGAAAATATTTCAGGCATTATTGCCTTTATATTTTCGTCAGCGTAGCTTATCATATCATCTATTTTAAAATTAACATCTATCTCCTTTTTGCTTTCTATATTATACCACTCATTATCATAACAATGATAATTTCTTATTCTGCCTTGGGCATCTGAGCTTACAGATATATTCTTTTCCCCATTTTTGCTTGTCCAATTAAAGTGATAAAGGAATTTTCCCAAATACTCTTCCTTTGATGACTCAAACTCCGAAAGCTCCTCAGGTATTAAAATTTTACTCTTGACAATAAGAAGTGCCGATTCCATTTCATTATCAATTGCCGCCAAAGCTCCGCCTGATGATAGTATCACCATCGCAAGAACTAAACTTAAAATTTTTTTCATAAAGCCCAATCCTTTCCATATATGTTATTTATTCTCTTAGACGTTTTGAATTTTATTTTGTTCCACATTTTTTATAAATTTTTACTATGTTTTTCAAAAATTATTGAAATTTCATTAATGATATTGTATAATATTTTTACTTGGAGGTATAAATTTTGGGGGGTATAAAAATATGACTACAGTTATAAACATAGATGGTCTTAACTTTATTTTGTTGACAATACTTATAATCATCTCCGTTCTTTCCTTAATTTTGTCAAGAAAAAAACAAGGCAATATCACAAAAGAAGAATTTGAGCTTTTAAGAAAAAGCATAAATGAAACAACCCAGACCTCGGTTAAAAATCTGGGCGAGCTTTTGCTTGCAAATCAGAAAAATACCGATGAGATGCAAATTAAAAAAATCGGAGAAATGGATAAAAATCTCGCAAACAAGCAAGAGAAAATGACCCAGGCTCTTACAAATTCCCAAACTCAAATGGAGGCACGCCTTAAAAGCTTTGAAAGCTTAAATGAACAAAAGCTTGAAAATATGCGCTCCACTATGGAGAAAAGGCTTTCCTTAATTCAAGAGGATAATAATAAAAAGCTTGAGGATATGCGAAAGACAGTTGATGAAAAGCTTCAGAAAACTTTAGAGGATAAAATGAATCAGTCCTTTAAAATTGTGAGTGAGCGCCTTGAGCAGGTTTATAAAGGTCTTGGTGAAATGCAGACCCTTGCAAATGGCGTGGGAGATTTGAAAAAGGTTTTATCAAATGTGAAAACACGCGGAATTTTAGGTGAAATTCAATTAGGTGCAATTCTTGAAGAAATTTTAACCCATGAGCAGTATGAAAAAAATGTTGCAACCATTCCCAATAGCAAAAATGTGGTGGAATATGCAATTAAAATGCCGGTTGACGATGGCGCTTTTGTTTTTCTTCCTATAGACTCAAAATTCCCTGGCGATACATATGCGGCTTTGCAGGACGCTTATGATAGCGGTAGCAGTGAACTTGTAACCGAAGCAGTTGCAAAGCTTACCACCACCATAAAGGGTTGTGCTAAGGACATTCATGAAAAATATGTTGAAGTGCCTTACACCACCGAATTTGCAATTATGTTTCTTCCCTTTGAGGGGCTTTATGCCGAGGTGGTAAATCGCGGTCTTGTGGAAATTCTGCAGCGTGATTATAAAATAAATGTGGCAGGCCCAAGCACTATGGCGGCACTCCTTAATTCTTTGCAAATGGGCTTTAAGACCCTTGCAATTCAAAAGCGTTCACTTGAGGCATGGGAAATTTTAAGTGCAGTAAAATCAGAATTTGACAATTTTGCCAAGGTTCTTGAAAACACCCAGAATAGACTTAATCAAGCCAACAGCGAGCTTGATAAGCTGGTAGGCGTAAGAACAAGAGCAATACAAAGAAAACTTAAGAATGTGGAAAAGCTCGAAAACCCTGCTGAGCTTGAAAAAATATTACCTTCGGAATATCCCGAAGAATAACTAAAGGTTTTAACAAAAAAAATTAAAATAAAAAAACAAAAAAGAGTGAGAGGAAAATAAATGAAGAAAAAACTAATTTCACTTGTATTAACATTTATTATGTCTTTAGGCTTTGTAAATGTTTTTGCGCAAAACTCCAACATCGACAAAGAAGTTATTAATCTTGTAACAACCTTTTATGGTGATGCAAAAACCACAAGAGCATTTGCGTGGTCAACAACATCAAATGAGTACTACAGAATGGCAATAAGATATGCTCCTGCTGATGTGGATTTTGACACAAACTACAAAGAGGTTCGTGCAAAAAATGCAGGAAATCCATTCAATGATAAAAACACTGGAATAAAATTTATAAAGACTAATTTTAAGGCAGATATTTCAGACCTTACGCCCGGAACAAAATATATTTATAAAATAGGCGATTTAAACGTTGATGTGTGGACAAAAGAATATAGTTTTACAACCGAGGGCGAAAATGAAAACAACTTTTCATTTATAGCCGTAAATGACCCTCAGGGGACTGAGGAAAAACATTACAATTCTTTCAAACAATTAATTGATGTTGCAATGAGTGATGAACCTGATTTAAAATTTATACTTTCTCTTGGAGATATGGTAATGCAAGGAAATGTCGAAGACCAATGGGAATGGCATTTCGACGCTATACGAAAGCATTGTACAAGCATACCCTATATGGCAATTTTAGGAAACCATGAAGTGTATGGAATAACGCCCTCTGGCGCTACAAATTTTTCGTTTTCAGGAAGACTTTTTAGGTTATATTTTAATAACCCTAAAAATGGCGGAAAAGCTGCTATAGGAGAATTGTCGGAAGATGATGTAAATCAAGAATATTCAAAGAATCTTATTGCTAATATTGAAGAATCAATTTATTCGTTTGATTATGGAAATGCACACTTTGTGGTTTTAAATTCAGGTTCTAATCAGGATCCTGCCGACTGTTTGAGACCTCTTTTGACTGCGCAAAAGGAATGGTTAAAAAATGATCTTAAAAATAGCAATGCGAAATGGAAAATTGTTATGTTGCATCAAGGTCTTTATCCCGCAGATGAAAAAAATGAAATTGGTCAGCGCAAAATATTGGAAAGTCTTTTAGTTGATTGTAAGGTTGACCTTGTTCTTCATGGACATGACCATATAATGATGCGCACATATCCAATGAAGAATGGACAAATTGTAACAAAAGAAAATCCTGACGAAATAATAAAGGGAACAGGTATTATTCACTTAGAACCGGGACACGCAGGGGAAAAAAGAAATTACGACGAACTAAAAGCTCCCTCGTATACAAAAACCTTTATAAACTCAGGGCCTACGACATATTCCTTGTTTAATGTTTCAGATGGAAAACTTGAGGTTATAACAAAAGATGTCACAGGTCAGGTTATAGACAGCTTTAAGATTGTAGATGCAGGATATACAGAGTCTGCACAATATACAATAACACTTAAAACTGATTCTTCAAACAAGACCACAAGCGAAGTGGCTTCTGGGGAAGCTTTTAAAAAGCCCGAAGACCCAACAAAGGCAGGATATACTTTCGCTGGTTGGTATGCTGATGACAGATTTTTGTATCCTTACGATTTTGGCACACCTGTAACAAAAAATACAACACTTTATGCAAAGTGGGAAATAGGTGAATCTCCTGTCGTGGAAAAACCTTCCGAAGAAACTCCAACAGATGGAAATCCATTTGTTGACGTAAAGATGAGTAACTGGTACTATAATGCAGTAATGTTTGCTTATAACAACAATATCACAAGCGGCGTTTCAGAGAATATGTTTGCACCTTCCGATAAGGTTACAAGAGGACAGTTTATGACAATGCTCTGTCGTGCTTATGGAATTGATGCAAAAACAGGAGATAACTTTGCCGATGCAGGTGACACATGGTACACTGGCTATCTTGCAGCTGCAAAGCAGCTTGGTATTTCAAATGGTGTAGGTGACAATATGTTTGCACCTGATAAAAATATTACAAGAGAAGAAATGGTTACATTAATTTATAACTATTTAAAAACCACTAAGGACATAACTGCACCTGAAGGTAACACAAACTTTGCAGATGATGATTCAATCTCCACATGGGCAAAACCCGGCGTTATTTTCTCTTTTGAAAATGGCTATGTAAATGGTAAGCAAGACAATTGCTTTGCTCCTAAGGATTTGGCAACAAGAGCTGAACTTGTTCAGATATTCATGAACATTTTCTCAAAATAAAAATTATTATCTAAAAATTATGCACCGCAAAGCAAAAAGCTTTGCGGTGCATTTCATTTTTTAACATTTTAATTGTTATGTTCAAATCTTATTAAAATAATTTAATTAAAAATTATTTCATTGCCTCTTCAATAGCAACTGCAACTGCAACGGTCATACCAACCATGGGGTTGTTTCCGGCACCAATTAGTCCCATCATTTCAACGTGAGCGGGAACTGAAGATGAACCCGCGAACTGTGCGTCTGAGTGCATTCTTCCCATTGTGTCTGTCATGCCATAAGAAGCAGGACCTGCAGCCATGTTGTCAGGATGCAATGTACGACCTGTACCGCCGCCTGATGCAACTGAAAAATACTTCTTACCTTGTTCGATACATTCCTTTTTATATGTACCTGCAACAGGGTGCTGGAATCTTGTGGGGTTGGTTGAGTTACCTGTAATAGAAACGTCAACTCCCTCAAGGTGCATTATTGCAACGCCTTCACGAACATCGTCTGCTCCATAGCAACGAACCTTTGCACGCTCGCCCTTTGAATAAGCAGTTTCCTTTACAACTGAAACCTTGCCTGTTGAGTAGTTAAACTCTGTCTGAACATATGTGAAGCCATTAATTCTTGAAATAACCTGAGCGGCATCCTTGCCAAGACCATTTAATATAACCTTCAAATCTTCTTTTCTTGCCTTATTTGCACTTCTTGCAAGACCAATAGCGCCCTCTGCTGCTGCAAAGGATTCATGACCTGCCAAGAATGCAAAACACTTTGTTTCATCTCTTAAGAGCATTGCTCCGAGATTACCATGTCCGATACCAACCTTTCTGTCGTCTGCAACCGAACCAGGAATGCAGAAAGACTGCAAGCCAAGACCGATTTTTTCAGCAGCGTCAGCAGCTTTTGTAACGCCATCCTTAATTGCTATAGCGGCACCTACAATGTATGCCCAGCAAGCGTTTTCAAAACATATAGGCTGAATACCCTTAACCATGTTATATACATCTATGCCCTTATCATCACAGATTTTCTTTGCCTCTTCAATAGATGAAATGCCATGACGTGCAAGCTCTGCGTTGATTTGGTCTATTCTTCTTTCATAACTTTCGAATAATGCCATTTTAAATTACCTCCTTGTTTTAATGATGATTATTCATGACGTGGGTCAATAAGCTTAACCGCATCGTCAACTCTTCCGTACTGACCGCTTGCCTTTTCTAAAGCCTCATTTGCATCTGTGCCTTTAGCGATCATTTCCATCATTTTGCCGAGGTGAACGAACTTATAGCCGATAATCTGGTCATTTTCGTCAATGGCAATTTTTGTAATATATCCTTCTGCAAGCTCTAAGTATCTTGGTCCCTTTTCCAAAGTTGCATATGTAGTACCAACCTGTGAACGCAAGCCCTTACCCAAATCCTCAAGACCTGCACCTATTGGCAAGCCATCCTCTGAAAATGCTGTCTGTGTACGACCATATACAATTTGCAAGAACAACTCTCTCATAGCAGTATTGATAGCATCGCACACAAGGTCTGAATTTAATGCCTCAAGAATTGTTTTTCCTACAAGAATTTCAGAAGCCATAGCTGCTGAATGAGTCATTCCTGAGCAACCAACAGTTTCAACAAGAGCCTCTTGAATTACTCCCTCTTTGACATTCAATGTCAGCTTACATGTACCCTGCTGAGGTGCACACCAGCCTATGCCATGTGTAAGACCTGAAATGTCTTTAATTTCTTTTGCCTTGGTCCATCTTCCCTCCTGAGGGATTGGTGCAGGGCCGTGATTTACTCCCTTAGCGAGAGGACACATTGATTCTACTTCGCTTGAATACTTCATGTTATTTTACTCCTTTCAGATATTTGACGCATTAGTTCTAAAATATCATACTCATATATTATATCAGTTTTTTTTCTCTTTTGCAATACTCTAAATAACAAAAAAACCCTTTAATCGATTATTTTTTTTTGTATGGTTTTTTAAAAACCAAACATTTTTATATTAATTGCTTTAAGAATATATTTATAAAAAAATTATGAGCCGACCTTTTAAAATTCTGTCTTTTTTTAAAAGGTCAGCTCAAATTATTTACTTAAAAACCTATCATATTCAAATTATTGATTTTCTTTTTCTTCTCTTCTTTTTAAAAGATTCTTTATGCGTGTTACAGGGCTCAGCATCTCGCTGATTGAGCCATCGTGATTAATAGTATTTATTAAAAGTGAAATGTACTTTGACATATCAACCTCGCAATACCATTCACGCTCTAAAAGTCCCGGAATACGATAAATAAGGTTAGTTGTGAAAATTTTATTTATATATCCTTCCTTATAGGCTTTATCAAAATTATCAAGTCCATTGCAGAAGAGTCCAAATGCAGTAAATACAAAAATTCTCTTTGCTCCCTGCTCTTTCAAATTCTTTGCAATATCCAGAACAGACTCACCGCTGGAAATCATATCATCTACAATGATAATATCCTTACCCTTTACATCTCGTCCAAGATAAACATGGGCTTCAATCGGATTTTTGCCATCTACAATTACCGAGTAATTTCTTCTTTTATAGAACATTCCAAGGTCAATTTCAAGCACCGATGAATAGTACATACATCTGTGCATGCCGCCCTCGTCAGGAGAAATAATAATGGTGTCTTCTTTATCAAATGATATGTCAGGCACTGCTCTTGTTATTGCTTTTATCATCTGATAGGTTGTCTGAACATCGTCAAAGCTATGAAGCGGAATTGCATTCTGGACTCGTGCATCATGAGCGTCAAATGTTATAATATTGGTTACTCCCATATGTACCAATTCCTGCAAGGCAGTTGCACAGTCCAAGGATTCTCTTGAGGTTCTTCTGTATTGTCTTCCCTCATAGAGCATAGGCATAACCACAGTAATTCTTCTTGGTTTTCCTCCCATAGCTGCAATAATTCTTTTTAAATCCTGAAAATGGTCATCAGGACTCATATGATTTTCGTTTTCGTACATTTTATAGGTTACGCCATGATTAAACATATCGCATATGATATATACATCATGTCCACGAACCGTTTCCTTGATTACGCACTTTCCCTCGCCTGTTCCAAATCTGGGACAATTAATATGAGTTACATAGGTTTCCTGGTCCTCATAATCCTTTCGGAATTGCTTTAAATAGTAGTCTATTCTGCTTGTAAATTCCTCGCAACCCCTCATGCTGATAATGCTGAGTTTTCCGACGATTGGTGACTTATCCATTTTATCCTCCTTATAAAACGTGCTAAAATTTCTTACACTATATTTATATCATATTTTACATTTTTTTTCAAGGGAAAACATCAAAAATTTTCATGTTTTTACACATTCAACAAAACTTTTTAAAAAAAGCCTGAAAAAAATAACATCTAACATACCAAAATTTATCTTAACGGAATTTTTTAACTTTAAACCTCCCGTCAGTTCTCGCCTTTATTGTGATATTTCCGTTTAAATCTGTCCTGTAAATAGCGCAACCTTGGTCTTTAAGTCTTTTTAATACATTTTCGTCAGGGAAATTGTGACTGTTATCCTCGCCTAAGCTTATTATTGCAACACGAGGCGAAACCTCTTGTATAAAGCTTTTTGCAGAGGATGTTGAGGAGCCATGATGTGCAACCTTTAAAACCGAAGCTCTTCCCCATTTTCCTTTATATCTTTTTTCAACTGCCGAGGTTATATCCCCTGTAAAAAGTGCCGAAAAATCACCATATCTTACACGAAGAACAAGGGATGTATCATTTTCATCTTCTTTTTTCTTGTTTTCTGCTGATAATATATCTATAACCAACCCCGATTTAAAGCTATAGCTGTCACCTTTTTCTGCATACAAAATCTCAATTTTCTTTTCACTTGCAAGAGCTTCTATTCTTTTGCGACAAGGATTTTCCTCCATGCAATCAGGAATTAAAACTTTATCTACATTAAGCTTTTCCATTGCTCTAATCACTCCCAGACAATGGTCAGTGTGATAATGTGAAACAATTGCAAGCTCAATACGGGTGTGTCCATTGCGTTTTAAAAAGGGGAGAAAAATTTCCTTTCCATAATCATAATCCGAAAACTCTGTTCCGCCTCCGTCTATTATGACAGTTTCCCCAAGTGAATTTGACAAAACCGCTCCATCTCCCTGAGATACATTTACAAAATCAATCCTGAGCTTTCCAATATCGGATATATAAAAAATCAAATTGACAAATAACAATGCTGACAGAATACAAAGTGCCGCTCTTTTTGCAAATTTATGTGCTTTTTTAGCCCTTAACCAGACTAAAAACATAACTAAAAAGGCTATTAAAATAGTACTTTTGCGAGGTCTTTTAACAAGAATTGAATAAAAGGGAAGCTTTGCAAAAATCATTGGAAGCTTTTCTATGTAAAACAAAAGTCCGTTCAGAGTATAATTTGTAATTCCCATTTTAAAACCAGTTTTTAATGGCATTGCCACACCAACTGCTGACATCAGCGGAAAATATATTAAATTAAGGAGAAAGGAATATGGATTTACAGAATAAAAATAATAGGCTTGCACTCCTGCCATTCCAATCCCAAGAATTATCCACAAAGCAACAAAACGTCTGATTTTATAATTTTTTATTTTTAGGCGTGCCTCAATTACAGGCAGAAGATTAGCAATCATCATATTGCTGATTATTGATAAAACAAAGCCTGTGTTATATAAAAGCAAAGGATTTTTAACTAACATAAAAAAAGCAACAACCGCCACAAGCTCTACATAGCTTACATATCCCATTTTCTCTTTTATAACAATCGACAATATTAAAACTAAGCTTGTCTTAAATATGTATGGAGTATTTATGTTAAAGAGCATATACAAAGCAAGAATTGCTATTAAAATAATATTTGACCTTTTCTTGCCAATATATGGCTTTAATGCCCCGCAAAGAGTCAACATAAACAAAAGATGAAGATAGACAGGGTAAAACATTCTCATAGTATTACTTTCATACAAAAACTCTTCTCTTTCCTCCGAGAAAAAGTTTTTATATCCCATGAGCATAGCATGAAGGGTTGCCGCATCATCTTTTTCATAAACTTCATTTATTTTCTCTGATATTTTGCTCTTAATCCACGTGACAAAATATAATATATTATTTTCCTTTAAATTTTGAGAATATATTTTTGCATCTTCGCTGGTGAGTTTAAAATAAATCCCCTTGGATTTGTTGTGGCGTCCCCAGTCAAAATCTCCCTCATTCAAAGGAGGCTTAAAGGTTTCTAAAAATCCTGAAAATTTTATTGAATCACCGAATTTAAATGCCTCTTTGCTATAGACTATAATTTTTTCGTCGGTTTTATACTCCTTGTCAAGATATGACATTCGCTTTACCGACACAATATAGCGATTTATTTGTTCTTCGTCATATTCTGGAAGGTCTGAAATCTTTCCTATAGCATCTATATACTTGTCACACAAAGGATATGCTGTGCGACTCATTTCAGATGCACAATAGTTGCATATTACAATTCCTGCCGCAACAAAAGCCAGCACCAGCACCTTTGTTTTTGAAAATTTCTTCAAAATAAATTTATTAAGCAGGGCTGCAAATATCAGCCCTGCAAAAATTATAATTGCATTTTCTGCTTTTACTTTTTCTCCCAGATATATTCCGACAACAAATGCTATAAAAATCTGAAAGTATATAGACCACATACTTCTTCCCCTTGATTTATTTTATTCCACTCTTGCAATATCATCATTGTAAAACATATAGATGAATTTGTCTTTTACTTTCTTTTTTGTAATTTTTTCCAGGGCATAGGCATACCAATTTAGTTGGCTCTTATATTTCCCAACCAATTCATCAGGATTTTTGTAATAATCCGACTTATAATCAAGTAAGACAATTCCATCGTCCTCCTCAAAATAGCAGTCAATAATTCCCTGAAGCAAAATACTCTCCTCCGACATATTATATCCATCAAGCATGGACAAAGGAATGAGGGTTTCAAAGGTTGCTTCTCTCATTACATTTTTGCTTTTTAAAATTCTCATTCCAATATCGCTTTTATAAAACTTGAGTATTTTCTTTTCCTCTGCCACATCTGCTTCTTCTTTGGTTATTTCTCCCTCCAAAACAAGCTTTTCAATACATTTTTTTATATACTCCTCATCCATATCCTCTTTTGGCAAAAGCTTTTGCATAATAAAATGAATAATTGTTCCTTTTTTTGCCCCTGTCAGATTTTTTTCTTGCAAAAATTCAGGCATTTGTGCCATTTCGGCATCTCTTTTTAAAATATTAAGCTTTCCCTGCGACATTTTCAGTTCGGTAACTGATATTTTTGTGGGAAGCTCTGACAAGCTTTTGTAAGGATACTCAAAATCTGAGATTTTAATTTCGGGCGCCTTTTTTAAAGGAATTTCCTCTTCTTCTAAATCAATAGGATGCTGACTGTAGGCAACAGCCTCGTAGTACCACACGTCCTTTCTTTTTCTTGCAATCGGTGCAACCCAGTCTATAAATCCTACTGCTTTTAAAACATCTGCAGGGCTCATTTTCTTTTTTCCATCAGATAAAATTTTATCCCAAAGCTTTTCTTTCTTTTCAATACTTTCTCCTCTTGAGTCCCCCACAACGCCTGTCACTATAAGCTTTTCCTTAGCACGGGTCATGGCAACATAAAGCTTTCTTTCCTCCTCGGAAATATTTTCTTTTTCGTTGATTCCTACAACTGCGGCTTTTGAAACACTGCTGATCCTGCAATTTTTTTGAGTGTCTATATTGTCTATTCCAAAACCCAACTCGTTATGCATCGGTATTTTTTCACCTTTTTGGAAAAACTTTTTCCCGCAGCCTGCCAAAAACACAACTGGGAATTCCAAGCCCTTGCTTTTGTGTATTGTCATTATTTTAACAACATTATGTCCCTCGCCTACAAGCTTTGCCGAAGATAAATCCTCCGCTCTGCTTTTAAGCCTTTCTATATATCTTATAAAATGAAACAATCCCTTATAGCCCGAGCTTTCATACTGCTTTGCACGTTCAAATAACAGCCTCAGGTTGGCTTTAGCCTCTTCGCCGCCATAAATGGCTCCCGCAAAAGCATAAATTCCCGTTTCTTCATAAAGGGTCCATATAAGCTTGTCACAGCTCATATACTTTGTGTAGTTTCTCCATTTTTCAAGCTTTTCTATGAACAAAGAGCATTTTTGTCCAAGCTCGTCATCTTGCTTTGAATATTCCTTTAATGCAGAGAAAATATAGCCTTTTTCTTTGCATCTTATCCTTACAAGCTCATCGTCACTAAAGCCTCCTACAGGTGAGCGCAAAACCCCCAAAAGGGGAATGTCCTGATAAGGATTTTGAATTATTTTAATTAAGGAAAGAACCATTCTTATTTCATTTTTTTCAAAATATCCTTTACTTTCAGCAAAGCACTCTATTCCATTTCTGTTAAGCGCCGCAACATATACGTCGGCAGCATATTTGTGAGAGGACATCAGTATGGTTATGTCACGATTTTCTATTTTTCTGTAGCCATCACCGTCACGAACCATAAAACCTTCTTTTTTAAGCTGGGCTATTCTCTTGGAAATAAATCTTGCCTCTATTTCAAGCTTGTCAATATTTTCCTCGTCATCTGTACCTGATTCTAAAAGATAGCACTCCGACATATAACCTCTGCATTTATTTAAATTTTTGTCCTCATAAGTGGTATTTCCATTATTAAGACTCTGCTCCTTGTTATAGTCTATATCCCCTGCGTCCTCCGACATGATTTTTTCAAAAACTGCATTTACGCTTTCCAAAACCTCCCTGCGGCTTCTGAAATTCATTGAAAGAATAATTTTTCTGTTTTTTGCATTCTTTCTTGTCTTATAGCTGTCGCTTTTTTCTTTGAATATTGTGGGGTCACTGCGACGGAAACGATAAATACTTTGCTTCATATCCCCCACCATAAACATATTATCTCCCCTGGAAATACAATTAAAAATCTCCTCCTGCAAGCTATTGGAGTCCTGATACTCATCCATTAAAATTTCATCATATTTTTCCCTCATCTGACTGCAAATCTCGTCATTTTCAGCAAAAAGTCTGTAGCATAGCTGCTCAACATCTGCAAAATCTAAAACATTTTTTTTCTCCTTTTGAGAAGCAAAGCTTTTTTCATATAAATTTGTGATATTTACAAGAGCCCTTGCTGCAGGATAAACACTATTTTTCATCTGACAAGATACATTCTCAAGTGAATCCCCGAAAATTTCTGATGCTTTTTGCATAATTTTTTTGCCCTCATCACGGAGAGCCTTTATGTATGCTTTGGCATCTGCATCCTTAATTTCCTTTTCTTTATCCCTCACTACAAGCGCCTTATTCAGTCTTTCGAAAACAAAGCCTTCAAGAAAATTCATGCTCTCGTTCCAGCTTTTTTCTAAAAGCTTTTTTGCTGCAAAATATTCGTTATATACTATCTCGTAATGATTTCCCCAATTAAATTGCAGAATATTTTCCTCACAGGGCAAATTGTTTTTTAAAACCTCCTCAAGGTCATCAAATTTTCCTATCGAATGCTTTATCATATAAATAAGTGCTTTTTCATATTGCATAATTGCCTCTTTGCAAAGGCTATTCTTCTTTTCCAAAAGAAAAACAATCCAGGGGTTTTTTTCTCCCTCCTCCATCAAAAACATCTCTGCTTTTTTTAAAAGCCATTCAGATGGATTTGGCAAAGCTCTGGTAAAGGAATATACACTCCTGATTATTTCGCTAACTCCCTCGTCGTCACGTCCGTCGGAGAACATATCACAAAGAAGAAGAAAGTCTTGGTTGTTTTCTTCATAGCACTCCTCAAAAAGCTCCTCCATTGCCTCCTCGCTCATCAAAACAAGCTGACCTGCATCTGCTATTAAAAAGTTAGGGTCTATTCCCAGAACATGAAAATGTTCTCTGAGCATTTTTATGCAAAAAGCATCTATTGTTGTTATGTCTGCATTGTAAAGAAGGCTTTCCTGACGCTTTAGGTGTCTTATAAGCAAAGTATCATTGTTCTTTTGCGCCTCTTCAAGATTTTTTAAAAGTGCATCAGAAATTCTCTCCTTCATTTCAGCAGCAGCAGCATTTGTAAAGGTCACTACCAAAAGCCTGTCTATATCGGTAGGGTTGGGATTTTCATCACTGGGAATAAGTTTTTTTATTATTCTTTCTACCAAAACTGCAGTTTTTCCCGAACCTGCTGCAGCATTTACAAGCACATTACGCTTTTTCTCATTTTTTGCACTGCTTGTATATATTGCATCAAGTTGTTCCTTTGTCCATTTCTTGTCAGACATTTCTCCCACCCCCTTATCTTTTTGTTTCCTCTTCCATAAACTCCCATGCCTCATCAGAGTTTTCAATCTCACGCCTTGATGAGTCTTTTTTCATATCATAAAGACAAATTTCCTTGTAGTTACAATAAGAGCAGGCGCTTTTGTTTTTCCCTGTCACAGGATTTATACCAATGTCACCGCTAAAGATTTTATCATCAAGCTTAACAGTTGCTTTTTTTACATAGTTTACAAGAATATCAAATTTTTCTTTGGTTGTAACAGATGAATCTCTCATGTTAAGCGCATCGCCTTTGGAGTTTAAGGACAGCTTCATAAAATCGCTTTTGTTTACTTTTTCACCAAGCTTTTTGTCCATTTTTCTGGCAATGTCCATATCATCGCCATCCGAAACAACAATCCCATCAAGACGCATATCCTTTTTTAAAAGCTCGTCTATATTTTCTGCCTCCTTGGCAGTGCAGGAAACCATGTCATTTCTTAATTTGTTATAAAGTATTCCTCCCACCGACGGAGTAAGCCCCCGTCCTGCACGCCCCAACGAACCTTTTTTATAAAGCTCGGTCGCCGCTATTGCATATACTACAAGCTGCATATCAGTGTTGTTTGAGATGGATACTACATCAAATTCCTTTTTTCCCGATTTATAGTCTATTATACGAAGGCTTATTTTTCCCTCATCAGGATATAGGGCCGCATCTACTCTGTCAATTTTTCCATTTAAGGCTATTTTTCTCTCTCCCCATTCTATATCGACTATAAAATCCTCTTCATAGCAAACTGCCGAGTACTCTCCCTCGGAAAGACTAAGACGCACAATTTCTGCAGAACGCTTTAAAATTTTCTCCATGCGAGCTAACAAATAAGCAATCTTATTTTGATTTTTGTTTGCTCTTGAAAGGGTTCTTTCAGATATATCCTTCATTATTTTTTCTAATATTTTATTGCTTTCCTCTAAAGTAAGTGTGTGCCATGCTTTAGCACTTTCCCCAAAGCTTTTGCAATTTTTTTCCACCTCTTTGCAATACTCGCATACTGCCCAATGCAAAAGACTTCCTATCTCAAACTTTTGTATTTTATAAACTTCCTGCTCCTTTGCCTTTAAACCATGCTTTACAAAATACTCAAAAGGACACGCAGCATAATCACTAAGCTTACTCACGCTGTAGTTGTGATAGTTATTATACAAAAGCTTTGCACTTTCCCTTTTTATCTGAGGCTGCTTTTTTCTATATTCTATAGCAAAATCTGCAAGCTTTAGCCTGTTGGAAAATTCCCCATCCCATTTATAATGCTCTTTTATATTCTTTGCATTTTCTTCAAGATTTTTATCTGAAACTGAACTCATTACATACAAAAATGCTTGCTTTTGATTTATAATTTCCCTTTCATTTTCGGGCAAAATGTCATCAGATATTTCCATTTCGGGGAACATTTTTGCCAAATCCTTTACTATATTCGCAGGCTGTTTTACCTCGCCCTCGGAATTCGACAAGGGATAGCTAAAGAAAATCTTTTTATTCGCAGACGCAACGCATCTATAGAATTTAAACATTTCCTGCTTTGCTTTTTCTTTAGAATCCTTTGCTATTTCCACTCCTTTTTTTGACAACATTTTTCTTTCTGCATCGGTTAAAATTCCTCCCGACTGAGGCTCTTTTGGCATTGTACCTGCAATTGCACCAACAAAAAAAATAATATCAAAATGCCCGGGAGAATTTCTGTCGGCGGCGCACACCGAAACCGAATCAAGTCCGGGAGGAATAATTTGCATGACCGCTTTTGAAAGAGCTGCACGAATCATTTTTACAAAATCCTCTTTTTTACAATGCTCCTCTCCCATAACAACAACTGCCTGGTCTATAACCTGCATGAGCAAATTCCATATTTGTTTTGCCTGCTCTGCTTCATTTCTTCTGCCCTCGGAATTTAAATTGTTTACTTCAAGTTGTATTCCTTCATACAAATTTATGTCACACAAAAATTCATATAAAGCAAAAGCAAGCTCCCTTACATTTTTTCTTCCCGAAGTATTTTTATAGAAATTTTCAAATGGCTTACAAATAGTCTTTCTTATGGAATTTATTACTTCTATATCTTCTAATGGCTTTTTCTTTTCTTGTAAAATTACATCAAAAATTCTTCCTTCTTTTTCAGTCCAATCCTCCTCGCAAAGCCATTCCTTTTTACCTCTTATGCCGCATCTTAATACATAATTTTCCAGCATATCAATGTAATCTCTTTCAATAGCTTTTACGCCATTTTCGCATTTTTCATAAATGAAACCTGTTCTTAAATATTTAAAAACCGATTCATAGCTCCAGTTTTCCTCGCTTATTTCAAATGCGGCAAGTATTGTCAATATTATGGGATGATTGGTTACGGGCATTTCTTCATCGCTAAAATATGGTATTTTATAATCTGAAAATATTGCCTCTATGAGATGGGAATATTTTTCCATATCTGAACACATTATGGATATATCACGAAATCTTGTCCCATTTTTTACTTCTTTTAAAATCTTTTTTGCAACCTGCTCGGTTTCAGAATATAAATCCCTCGCCAAAAAAACCGATATATTATCAGTTTTATTTTTATATACATTTTGTCTTTTGTCCCAGTTTTTTACAAGATGTGAAATTTCGGGCGATTTTATAGTAAAACATTCATCAGGGCAAAACTGCTCATAAAACCTTGCCCCGGTTTTTTTACACAAAGATTTTAATATTTCTCTGCTTTTTATTACTGGCTCAAAAACGCCGTCTTCTTCGGCATTTTCCTCTATTGGCAGAGTTATATGAACCGATTGTGCCTTTTTTAAAAAAGCCTTTATAACTATATAATGCTGGGGCAAAAAATCCGAAAAACCATCGAACCATATGTGGGTATTTGAAAATTCCTCGCTCTCCATTACAAAGTCAGCAAAAACTATAAAATCCTCATCGCTGTCTGCAAATTCAGGTTTCATAAAGGAATTATACTTTTCATAAATTTTTGAAAATTCCTTTAATTTTCTAAAAAGGAGGCTTCCTTCCTCAACCATAGCAGCTTTTAAATCTTCGGGTGTTACAAGATATCTTTTCATTTCACAAATAAGCTCTGAAACCTCTTTTATAAACCCCGTCTTCTCAGCCGAGCGTGCAAAAAGTCCCCCCTCAGACACACTCTTTGCCACCGCATTATAATAAAGCATTTGCTTTCCTGATGGGGTAAGATAATTTTTTTTCTTGTTTATATATCTTCTGAAAAATTGCGAAAAAGTAAGAACTTCTATGCCATTTACTCCTGTGCCTCCTAATCTTTCTACAATTATTTTTTCAGTTATATATGAATATTGATCGGGTACAGTAAGAATTGCCCTGTGTGTCGGATTCTTTTTTAAGGTTCTTTCAATTAATTCAATACATTTTTCGGTCTTTCCCGAGCCAATTTTTCCATATATCAGGTCAAGCAACATTTAAAAAGGCATCTCCTTTCTTTACTTTTTTACAAGTTTTTTAAAATTTACTTTTTAAAAATGCAACAATGCCCGACAGAGCAAATTCTGGCGGGCATTTTAATTATACATTAAATCGGAACAAAACAATATCTCCGTCCTTCATTACATATTCTTTTCCTTCAGATCGCACAAGCCCCTTTTCCTTTGCTGCATTCATGCTTCCGCATGCCATAAGGTCGTCGTATGCCACAACCTCTGCACGAATAAATCCTCTTTCAAAATCACTATGGATTTTTCCTGCCGCCTGGGGTGCTTTTGTTCCCTCGGTTATTGTCCACGCACGAACTTCAGGCTCACCTGCTGTTAAATAGCTTATTAAACCTAACAGCTTATAGCTTGCCTTTATAAGCCTGTCGAGTCCTGATTCGCTCATTCCAAGCTCCTCTAAAAACATTTGCTTTTCCTCTCCGTCAATTTGAGAAATTTCCTCCTCAATTTTTGCAGAAACACTCATAACCTCAGAGCCCTCAGATGCAGCAAGCTCCTCTACTTTCTTTACAAAGGGATTGTTTTGTATTCCTTTTACAAAATCATCCTCAGCAACATTTGCAGCATAAAGCACAGGCTTTAGTGAAATTAACGCAATTTCCTTCATTATTTCCCATTCTTCCTTGGAATAGCTTATGCTTCTTGCAGGCTTTCCGTCCTCCAAAACCTTCTTTACTCTTTCTAAAAGGTCAAGCTCAGAGGCAAGGGTTTTGTCCCCCTTCATTGCTTTTTTAGTTCTGTCTATTCTTCTTTCCAATATTTCCAAATCAGAAAAAATAAGCTCAAGTTGTATTGTTTCAATATCTCTTAATGGGTCTATACTTCCATCAACATGGGTTATGTTTGCGTCCTCAAAGCATCTTACCACATGAACAATCGCATCTACCTCACGTATATGTGACAAAAACTTGTTTCCAAGTCCCTCGCCCTTTGACGCTCCCTTAACAAGTCCTGCAATATCAACAAATTCTATATATGCACGAGTTACCTTTTTGGGATTATGCATTTTAGCAAGTGCATCAACACGCTCATCTGGCACATCTACAATTCCCACATTCGGCTCTATTGTGCAAAAGGGATAGTTTGCCGATTCTGCTCCCGCCTGAGTAATAGCATTAAAAAGAGTTGATTTCCCAACATTCGGCAACCCCACTATACCTAACTTCATAAATTTTACATCTCCTTAGTTTTCGTTTGCTCGTTATAAATGTATTTTACCATTCTTGTTTTTGTTTGTCAAGCAAACTCAAAATAAGCCGGAGAAAAAAATAATATTTCTCGCTTTTTTATTACTTCTTCGCTTTTGATTCACAATAAATACATCTGTAAATGCGGCTCTCACGTTCAGTAAGTTTGAAAATATGAGGAATATCCTCTACAGATGTTATGCATCTTGGATTTTGG
>JAZURZ010000106.1:0-8998 GCA_045606465.1 Clostridia bacterium
ATGCCCTTGCGATTTTTCGTGCAATAAAGCACGAAAACGCAAATGGGCACAACAAAGCGACCTGCTTCTTCTTACCGCCCTTTTGTAATTCTAAAATTAACTGCATTTAGTGTGGGCGGTTGCGGCGAAGCCGCTTTGTTCATTATTTTTATAAAAAAAGTTGACAAAGCGTATTTTAGAGTATATAATGAACATATGAGCAAGTATTCATATATTGTGTAAATATAACGAATAAAAGGGGAGTAATTTTTATGGGAAAAGAAAAAGAGCATAGTCATTGCAATGGGGAGTGCTGCAATACAAAAATAGGAAATACTGCAACTTGTTCGTGTGGAAATTGTCATGACAGGAATGAAAAAATGTCAAAATTAAAGGTAATAACATTAGTTGCGGGAGCGGCTGTGTTTTTGATGGCATTTTTTGTTGGAGAACCAATAAGAAAATTCTTATTTTTAGCAGCATATGCAATTTTGGGATATGATATAATAATAAAAGCTGTTTCCAATATGTTAAGGGGGAAATTTTTTGATGAAAATTTTCTTATGAGTATAGCAACTCTGGGTGCAATAATTATAAAGGAATATCCCGAAGCAGTGGGAGTTATGCTTTTTTATCAGATAGGAGAGCTTTTGCAAAGTTTTGCGGTTGAAAAGTCTAAAAAAGCAGTTGATAAGCTCATGGATATATGTCCCGATTATACTTATGTATTGCGTGATGAAAAGAAGATAAAAATAAAAGCAGAAGATGCAAAGGTGGGCGAGATTATGATTGTTTCGCCAGGGGAGAGAATATCGCAAGACGGTGTAGTGATAAAGGGAGAAAGCTTTGTGGATACCTCACATTTAACAGGGGAATCTGTGCCTGTGAGGGTGTGCGAGGGAGAAAAAGTTGCAAGCGGAACTTTAAATATTGATGGTGTTATATATGTAAAAATAATTTGCGAATATGAAAATTCTGCCGCAGCAAGAATTATAAATCTCATGCAAAATTCGCTCGAAAAAAAGGCAAAGAGCGAAAGATTTATAACTTCATTTGCAAAAAAATATACGCCTGTCGTAGTGGCTTTAGCAGTAGCGGTTGCCTTTATTTTGCCTCTTTTTGACGGATATGATTTTGCAAAATGGGTGTATAGGGCATTGGTTTTTTTGGTTGTGTCCTGCCCTTGTGCTTTGGTGGTTTCAGTTCCTCTTAGCTTTTTTGCAAGCATGGGAGCTGCATCTAAGAGAGGAGTAATAATAAAAGGCGGAGCAGTTCTTGAAAAATTGTCTAAAACAAATATGGTGGTATTTGACAAAACGGGAACTTTAACTAAAGGAATTTTTGAGGTCAGTAAAATAAGATGTGAGGGAATAAAAGCAGAGTTTCTGGAGCTTTGTGCATATGCCGAGGCATATTCTAATCATCCTATAGCCAATGCAATAAAAAAAGCATATGGAAAGGAAATTTTGCAAGGGCAGGTGACAGATTATAGAGAAATAGCAGGAAAGGGAGTTGTTGCAAGAATTTTAGAAAAGGAAGTTATAGTAGGAAATGCAAAGCTTATGCATGAGTATGGAATCAAAGTGTCTGAGCCTGAAAATTGCCCTACTATAGTTCATATGGCAGAGGAGGGGAGATACAGAGGGTATCTTGTGGTTTCCGACAAAATACGAAATACGAATGCAGTAGAAAAGCTAAAAGCTCTTGGATTTAAGTGTGTTATGCTTACGGGAGATGTAAAAGAATCTGCCAAAAGGGTAGGCGAAGAGTCAGGGATTGATTTGATTTACAGTGAGTTAATGCCTGAGGATAAGGTTAAAATTTTAGAGGAATTGTCTTTAAAAAACAAGTGTATTTTTGTGGGTGATGGAATAAATGACGCACCTGTGCTTGCTATAGCTGATGTAGGGATTGCAATGGGAGGCATTGGCTCAGATGCAGCAATTGAAGCATCTGATGCGGTATTAGTGAATGATGAACTAAAAAATATTCCAAAGGCGATTAAAATATCTAAAAAAGCTATGAAAATTGTGAAGCAGAATATAGTTTTTTCAATTGGAGTAAAGGTTCTCATAATGCTTTTGAGTCTTTGTGGAATAAGCAACATGTGGCTGGCAGTTTTTGCAGATGTGGGAGTGGCGCTTTTGGCTATTTTAAACTCATTAAGAGCTTTTTAAATGCTATATTCTAAAAAGGATTTTAATTTTTAAAGAGCAAAATTAATTATTTATTTAGAATAAATACCCGAAAACGAATAAATTTCGTTTTCGGGTATTTTAGTATTTTTTTATTCGTCGTCTGAAACGTCTTTGTGTGAAAGGCTTATTTTGCCTGTCTTTGAGTCAATTTCCATAACCTTAACTGTGAGCATATCGCCGACATTTACAACGTCTTCAACCTTTTCAACTCTTCTGTTTGCAAGCTTTGAAATGTGGCAAAGACCATCCTTGCCGGGAAGAATTTCAACAAATGCGCCAAAAGCAGTTACAGTTTTTACAAGACCGGTATAAATTTCACCAACCTCAGGCTCTTTAACAATAAGCTCAATAGCAGTTCTTGCAGCATCGCCTGATTCCTGATTAACTGCAAAGATATGAATTGTTCCATCGTCTTCAATATCAATTTTTGCGCCTGTGTCAGCAACTATCTTTTGAATAACCTTTCCGCCCTGACCAATAACCTCACGGATTTTTTCGGGGTCAATGTGCATTGTGCTTACCTTAGGAGCATATGGTGAAAGATGGTTGCGAACCTCAGGAATTGCCTTTAAGAGAATGTCGTCGATGATATAATATCTTGCATCACGTGTTTTTCTTAAAGCTTCCTCAATTACATCATAGGGAAGACCATCGTTCTTTATATCAACCTGAATTGATGTGATACCTTTTTTAGTACCTGCAACCTTAAAGTCCATTTCGCCATAGAAGTCTTCAAGACCTTGAATGTCAACCATGGTGGTAAATCCGTCCTCGGTTGTGATAAGACCGCATGAAATTCCTGCAACAGGAGCTTTAATAGGCACACCTGCTGCCATAAGAGCAAGAGTTGAGCCACATACGCTGCCTTGTGATGTTGAACCATTAGAACTTAACACTTCAGAAACGGTTCTGATTGCGTATGGGAATTCTTCTTCTGAGGGAAGAACAGGAACCAATGAACGCTCTGCTAAAGCACCATGACCGATTTCACGTCTTCCTGGGCCTCTTGAAGGTCTGGTTTCTCCAACTGAGTATGAGGGGAAATTGTAGTGGTGCATATAACGCTTGGTTTCTTCTTCATCTATTCCGTCCAAACGCTGCATTTCGGCAAGAGGTGCCAAGGTTGCAACTGTAAGAACTTGTGTCTGACCACGAGTAAACATTCCTGAACCATGGGTTCTTGGCAAAAGGTCAACCTCTGCTGCAAGAGGTCTTATCTGGTCTAAGCTTCTGCCATCAACACGCCTACCCTGAACAAGCCAATTGCGAACAATTTCTTTTTGCATCTTATACAAAATTTCTTCAAGCTCGGTTGCAATATCGGGAAAGCTTTCTTCTAACTTTTCAATAAGCTCATCTGTGATAACTCCAAGACGCTCGTCACGGATATTTTTATCATCAGTATCAAGTGCATATTGTATCTTTTCATAAGCAAGCTTCTTTACTGCATCCCACAACAACTGATTTACAGTGTGAGCCTCATATTCAAATTTTTCCTTGCCTATTTCCTTTTGGATACCCTCGATAAAGTCGCAGATTTTGATGATTTCCTGATGAGCAAACTTAATGCCTTCAAGCATAACACTTTCTTCAACTTCATTTGCACCTGCTTCAATCATAACCACTTTAGCCTTTGTGCCCGCAACTGTTACAAGCATTTCAGACTGTTCTCTTTGTTCGAGTGTGGGGTTTATGATATATTCACCATCGATAAGACCGAGCCATACACCGCCTATTGGTCCATTCCAGGGAATGTCTGAAATTGAAATTGCAACAGATGTACCAATCATAGCAGCAACCTCGGGAGGATTGTCCTGCTCAACCGAGAGAACTGTAGCTACAACCGAAACGTCGTTTCTCAAATCTGCAGGGAATAAAGGACGTATTGGACGGTCAATAACACGGCTGGTGAGAATAGCCTTTTCAGAAGGCTTTCCCTCACGCTTGATATATCCGCCGGGGATTTTTCCGACTGCATAAAGCTTTTCTTCATAATCTACGCTGAGAGGGAAAAAATCCACCCCTTCACGTGGTGTTCTTGATGCAGTTACATTTACCATAACTACAGTATCGCCATAGCGAACAAGACAGTGTCCATTTGTGAGGCATGCCATTTTTCCTGTTTCAATTACTAATGGTCTGCCTGCTAAAGTTGTTTGGAAAGTTTTAAACATGTGATTTTACACTCCTTTTCTTTACTTAAAGCAGAAGCATCACATTAGCAGATAGGCACAAAATTTGCAAAAATCACGCTGCAAACCCTCTGCTTATTTGCTAAAGGTAACATTCCTGCTTTATTTATAATTTTTTTAATTTTTATAAAAAGGCAAGCGAACTACAAGTGCCCGCCTGCCCTATATACCATTTGTCAAACAAATGACTTTTTGTTGTTTTGGATTTTTTAAAATTATTTTCTAAGACCTAACTTGCTAACCAAAACACGATATCTTTCAATGTCCTGAGATTTCAAGTAGTTCAACAAACTTCTTCTTTTACCAACCATCATCAAAAGACCTCTTCTTGAATGGTGGTCTTTCTTATGGAAGTTAAGATGCTCGTCGTTCAAGTGATTGATTCTTTCAGTTAAAAGAGCAATCTGAACCTCGGGAGAACCTGTATCGCCCTCGTGAGTTGCAAATGTAGAAATAATTTCCTGCTTGCGTTCTTTAGTCATTGATTTCACCTCCTATTTTAAATAATCCCCATATGCCGAGAAACCGTTGGTGATTCGGTTATCCAAGCGTAGGTTTAACCTTTTTGTTCTTTTTTGTGTGATTTTTAAGCAAAAACAAAATTATCCGCGATTGAAACGCTTATTAAACTTCTCAACACGACCGCCTGTATCAACAAGCTTCTGCTTACCTGTGTAGAACGGATGGCAGTTTGAACAAATTTCCACCTGGATATCTTCCTTTGTAGAACCTGTTTCGATAACTGCGCCGCATGCACATTTAATTGTTGTTTGCTTATAATCAGGATGAATTCCTTCTCTCATTTCATTCCCTCCTTATAAGTGATTTAGATTCACACAGAACCATCGTAAATTATAACACAAAATTTTCTTTATTGCAATATAATTTTTGCAAATTTTAAATTTTTAGTGCAAAATAATCAAAAATAGTGTTTTATTTAGACAATATGCTCAAAAATGAACAATAAAATTCGTCAATTTTTGCCTGACAAATACTCGTCTATTGAAGTAGCAGCATTTTTTCCTGCTCCCATAGCAAGGATAACTGTAGCAGCACCAGTTACAGCGTCGCCGCCTGCCCAAACACCCTCTCTTGATGTAACACCATTATCGTCAGCTATTATTCCACCCCAGCTTTGGGTAGAAAGTCCCTCTGTAGTGGATTTTATTAATGGGTTAGGCGAGGTTCCTATTGCCATGATAACGCAATCGACATCAAGAAAAAATTCGGAGTTTTCCATGGGTACGGGACGGCGTCTTCCTTGTTCGTCGGGCTCGCCAAGCTCCATTTGAATGCATTTCATGCCCGAAACAAAGTTTTCGTCATTTCCCAATATTTCAATGGGGGAAGCAAGAAGCTTAAATTCAATGCCCTCTTCCTTTGCGTGTAAAACTTCTTCGGCACGTGCAGGGAGCTCTGCCTCTGAACGACGATAAACTATATAAACCTTTTCGGCATCAAGACGAAGGGCACATCTTGCAGCATCCATGGCAACATTTCCGCCACCCACAACTGCCACTTTTTTTGCCTTCATAATAGGTGTGGAAGATTCCTTTTTGTATGCTTTCATTAAATTTATGCGTGTAAGAAATTCATTTGCAGAATATACACCCTTTAAATTTTCGCCGGGAATATTCATAAATTTAGGCAATCCTGCACCGGAACCAATAAATACTGCCTCAAAGCCATCTTCAAAAAGCTCGTCAATGGAAAGGGTTTTTCCTATTATCATATTTGTTTCTATTTTAACACCAAGCTCTTTTAAGGAGTCGATTTCCTTTTGAACTATTGCTTTTGGAAGACGAAATTCAGGGATTCCATATACAAGAACACCGCCGGCTAAATGTAACGCCTCAAAAATAGTTACATCGTAGCCTTTTTTTGCAAGGTCGCCCGCACAGGTGAGTCCTGAGGGGCCTGAGCCTATTATTGCAACACGATGGGGATTTTTAGAAGGCTTTTCCTGTGCTTTAGAAGAATGGGCATTGTGCCAATCGGCAACAAAACGCTCCAACCTGCCAATAGCAACGCTTTCTCCTTTAATTCCCCTTACGCATTTTTGCTCGCATTGGGTTTCCTGTGGGCACACTCTTCCGCAAACCGCAGGAAGTGAAGAGGATTTTGCAATAATCTGATAAGCTTCCTCAAAATTTCCCTCTTTTATTTCATTTATAAAAGCAGGAATATCAATAGCCACAGGGCAACCTCCCACACATGGCTTATTTTTGCAGTTAAGACAACGATTTGCCTCGTCAATAGCTTGTTCAGGGGTATAACCTGTAGCTACTTCAAGAAAATTCTTTGCTCTGATTTCGGGCGCCTGAGAAGGCATTTCGTTCTTTTTTAATGACATATTCGGCATTGTGATTATACCTCCTTTTTGAAAAGATTACAAGTTTTTTCATATTGATGACGCTCAAAGTCTTTATACATTGATGAGCGTGACATTGCCTCGTCAAAATCAACTTCATGACCATCAAAATCGGGACCGTCAACGCAGGCAAATTTTGTTTTTCCGCCGACAGTGAGTCGGCAGCCACCGCACATACCTGTTCCGTCAATCATAATAGGATTCATGCTCACAATGGTTTTTATTCCATATTCTTTAGTAAGAGAAGAAACAAATTTCATCATTACCAAAGGCCCGATTGCAATTACTTCATCGTAAGCTTCTCCACTTTCAATCAACTTTAAAAGTGCATCGGTGACAAGACCTTTTTCGCCATAGCTGCCATCGTCGGTCATTATAATAAGCTTGTCGCTTGCTTTGTCAAATTCATCTTCTAAAATGACAAGTTCTTTGTTTCTGAAGCCTGTAATGCTATGCACCACAGCGCCGTTTTGATGAAGCTTTTTTGCGATGGGATAAGCTATTGCGCAACCAACGCCGCCACCAATTACTGCAACTTTTTTAAGACCCTCGGTATGAGATGCAACCCCTAAAGGTCCGGCAAAATCTGATATGTATTCGCCTTCGTTTTTGGCATCGAGTTCTTTGGTTGTGGCACCTACAATCTGATAAATTATGGTTACGGTTCCATTATCGCGGTCAAAGTCGGCTATTGTGAGGGGAATACGCTCGCCATCTTCATTAACTCTTAAAATTATAAATTGCCCAGGTTCTGCTTTTTTTGCAACCATAGGAGCATCTATAACCATTAATGTAACGGTTGGATTTAAAGGTTTTTTCTTTAGAATTTTATACATCTGTTAAAAATTCCTTTCTAAAAATTTAGTATACTTTTAAAAACATATATATTTTTTGTTTGTTTTAGCACGACACGAAACTAATTATATCAAAAAAACATATATATGTCAAGTTAGCATTAGTTGTAATTTTATATAAAATAAGTTAATTTTCAAAGATTGATTTGTTAAGACAATCATAAAATATAGGAGATTGGAAAATATTATGCGTTGAAAAAAATAAAGGGGTATGTTATCATTTATTATGTAAACTGCCAGAAGCGGTGACGGGTAGTTTTAAAATTAATGAAAGGAAAAGAGTGGACAAATATGAAAACAAAAATAATACTTGCCCTCCTGCTGACCTTTGCACTCAATGGTGCAGTGTATGCCAATAATATAATCATAGATATTCTTGTAAATGGCAGCTATATAAAGACGGATGCGGAGCCTCTTATGGCAGATGATACAGTGTTGGTAGGAGCAAGAGCAGTTGCTGATGCATTAGGCTGCGACAGTGTTTCGTGGGAGGCAAAAAGCAAAAAAGCAACTTTTGTTGAGGGAGAAAAGAAAATTGTTGTGACAATAGGCAAAAAAACTGCTGAAGTTGACGGGGAAAAGATACAAATGCCGGTGGCGGCAAAGCTTGTTAATTCAAGAACTTTTGTTCCGGTCAGATTTATTGCAGAGAATCTGGGAGCGACAGTGTCATGGAATCAGAAAAAACACACTGTAGAGATTTTAAAAAAAGGACACGAGGTGCAGGAGGAGAATTTAAATTCTGACTATACTGCCGACGATGTGGACTGGCTTGCAAAGATTGTTCATGCTGAAGCTCAAGGGGAGCCTATGAATGGAAAAATAGGTGTAGCCAACGTGGTTTTAAATCGTGTTGAAAGCAAAGATTTTCCCAATAATATCTATAGTGTTATTTTTGACAAAAAGTATGGAATTCAGTTTACTCCTGTAGCAAATGGTGCGATATATAACAGTCCTGCAAAAGAAAGTTATTCTGCGGCAAAGCAGGCACTCAGAGGGGTAAATACTGTTGGTGGCAGCTTATATTTTTGTAATCCTTTAATTTCAACTAATTTTTGGATTGCAAATAATCGCACATTTTATAAAAGCATAGGACGGCATGATTTTTATTTGTAAGAATAAAAAATAAAATATCGAAAAAAAGGTGTTGACAAATCGGAATTTTTAAAGTATAATGTATGTTGTTGTGCTGACATAGCTCAGAAGGTAGAGCACTACATTGGTAGTGTAGAGGTCACCGGTTCGATTCCGGTTGTCAGCTCCACGTCGCAGCGACTTCGCTGTTTTCAAAATACCCACTCAATAGAGTGGTTATTTTTTGTTCGCTCCGTCGCTGCTCCTTTTTCGCAAAAAGGCACACTCGGCTCGTCTGTTCAGTTGTAAACGCCCTCAAGACGACTCGCT
>JAZURZ010000107.1:0-3029 GCA_045606465.1 Clostridia bacterium
CATCGGTTTCAATAAGAATTACGCCTTTTTGGTCGAACATAAAGCATACACAACCAGTCTGTCCCATATTTCCACCCAATTTATCAAAGAAATGCCAAGACGGAGGCCAAGGGGTCTCAGGGAGACAAGTGTCTTAGCCAACTCCTTGGCTCACAGAACGACATGGCTACGATCCGACTTCATCGGTTTCAATAAGAATTACGCCTTTTTGGTCGAACATAAAGCTTACACAACCAGTCTGTCCCATATTTCCACCGAATTTATCAAAGAAATGGCGCACATCTGCCGCAGTACGATTACGATTATCAGTTAAGGCCTCAACAATGACTGCAACACCATTAGGACCATAGCCTTCATATGTGATATTTTCGTAGTTGTCGCCCTCTGTGCTGCCCGCAGCTTTTTTTATTGTACGCTGAATGTTGTCATTGGGCATATTTGCGGCACGTCCCTTTGCAATTGCATCCTTAAGACTTGAGTTGTTGTCGGGGTCGGGACCGCCTGCTTTAACTGCAACAATAATTTCACGTGCAATTTTGGTGAATATTTTTGCTCTTTGTGCATCATTTGCACCTTTTTTTCTTTTAATTGTACTCCATTTGGAATGTCCTGACATACTATCTCTCCTTGTATAAAAATCTTCGTTAATAAAAATATTAAGATGTCCGCTATTAAACCAAGGTGGACATCTTAACATCAGAATTTGTTTTACATTATAAAAATTATTCTTCTGTCTGCCCCGAAGCTTCGTTTTGTGCCTCCAATGCCGACTGATAAGCCTCAAAATTTTCTGCCTTTTTTATGGTATCATAACGTGGTGCGGTCTTTTTGTAATCTGAATAAGCTGAAGCATATGAAGCGGAAGAAGAACTGCTACTATGTGTCTTCTTAGGTGTATGAGGATTTTTCGGAGCAATGACAACCTTTCTATGTGGGTCTTCGCCTATTGAAAAGGTTGTAACATTTTCATTATTCTGCAATGTGGAATGAATTATACGACGTTCGTAAGGATTCATAGGCTCAAGGGTGTATTTTCTTCCTGAGCGTGCAACCTTTTGCGCAAGTCTGTCAGCTAAAGCTAAAAGAGCATCCATACGCTTTTGACGATAATTTTCAGTGTCAAGAGTTACTTTTACATAATCATCACTGTTGTGATTTACAATAAGAGAAGTTAAATATTGAAGGCTGTCAAGGGTATCTCCTCTTTTTCCTATAATTATACCCATATTTTTGCCTGATAAGTCCAGATTAATGGTGTCAGCCTCAGTTTTTGCGTCTATTTCAACATCTATGTTCATTGCATTGAAAATGTCACCCAAAAACTGTTTTGCCAAAGCAATATTATCATTTTTTAAGCTTGCTTTTATTTTTGCTTCTTTTGAACCAAGACCAAGGAAACCTTTGCTTCCTTCATCAATTATTTCGATATTTAAATCATCTGCACTTTTAACATTAAGCTCAAGCATAGCCTCAGCTATTGCCTCATCAATGCTTTTTGCGGTTTTTTCTATTTCTTTCGGGAACTTTAACATCAAAGTCATCTCCTTTTTTCTTAAAATATTCATTTAAAACAAATTGCTGGAACATCTGCATCAAGTTAGAGATTGTCCAATAAAGACCTAAGCCGGAGGGAAGTGTAAAAGCGAATACACCAGTCATTATTGGCATCATGATGTTCATTGATTTAGTCATACTTGCAGCAGGATTATCCTCCATTGACTGATTTTGCTGAGGCTGTACCATTTTCTGAGACTGACGCATGGAAAGCCATGTGGTAAACACTGCAACAATTGGTATAATTATAAGAAGAACACGACCCAAATCTGTAAAATTGCCTGATAAAATGTAGTCTATTGAAACCTTGGGAACTACAGAAAGGTCCAGTCCTAAAAAACCGAAATCCATTACCCATGAATCGGCAGGGCCATTTAATATCTCACTCCAGGTAGAGAGCTGAATTTGATAATTCTGAGCAAGCTTTTCTGGAGCAGTGGAAGCGATTTTGCCTATTATATCAGGATATTGCGCCGTCATACGAGTGACAATATCCGAGATTTTAGACAAGGACACAGATAAGGAAAAATCAATGCCCAAAAGGTATGTAAGAGGTTTTTGAATAACTCTGTACAAACCTATAAGAATAGGGAACTGGATAAGCAGAGGCAGACAGCCACCCATCATGCTTATGTTATTTTCTTTATAAAGCTTCATAGTTTCCATCTGAAGCTTTTCTTTGTCATTTGCATATTTGTTTTGCAATTCCATAAGATATGGCTGAAGCTTTTGTTGCTTTCTTGTTGCCTTTTGTGATTTGATTGACAAGGGCATAAGAAGAAGCTTCATGAAAATAGTGAAAAGTATAATTGCAAAACCATAATTCTGAACTAAATCATAAATGATTTTAATTATGAAGCCCATGGGGCGTGTTATTAAAAATTCAAACATATTTATCCTTTCCATGCGTTTACAAGAAAATAGGTTATTTTAAAGGGTCATAACCACCCTTGTGAAACGGATGACATTTTAAAAGTCTTTTTACGGCCAAAAATCCGCCCTTTACGGCACCGTATTTTTCAATTGCCTCCATTGCATATTGTGAACACGTCGGTACAAATCTGCAACAAGCTCCTCCTTTATAGGGAGATATGGAGGTCTGGTAAAATTTAATCAGAAAAAGAAGAATTTTTTTCATTTTTTTCTATTAACTCCAATTTGTTAAAGGCATAGCGAATATCCTTAAAAATAACATCTAAGCTTTTGCCTGCCGCACGTGCTCGTGCAACAAGGACAATGTCATAACCTGTTTTGAGGTTGTGTTCAAAAAGACGATAGCTTTCCCTCATGAGTCTTTTTGTTCTGTTTCTTACAACCGCTTTGCCGACCGATTTTCCGCATGTAAGACCAAGACGATTAGAATTTAAGCGATTTTTCAAAACATAAACAACCACATAGCCGCAGGCAATGCTTTTTCCGCGGTAATAAAGGCGTTTGAAATTTTTATTCAATTTTAAGGATTTTGTATTTTTCAT
>JAZURZ010000108.1:0-9088 GCA_045606465.1 Clostridia bacterium
AGAAAAAAGGACCAAAAAAAGGAAAAAATCTTTATAAAAAGAGGGCTTAAATTTTGCAAAAAAATATGGAAAATTTGACCAAAAAATTCAATTATGTAAACTTGACAAGTGTGGATAACTTATGCTGTTTTGTCCACACCAAACCGTAATTTCATAGAAAATACAAGTTTTTTACTTGAAAAAAAGAGTAAAAACGTGGACAAGTAAGGGGATAACGTGGATAAAAAATTTTTAAAAAATGAATTAAAGGCAATATTATGTAAAGCAAATATCTGTTTGAAAAAAACAAAAAATCGCCTTTACAAGAGGGGCAAGGTATGATATACTTATAAATGAAAAGGCGATGGGTTTAAAGGGCTTTTTAAAAGCCTTGTTTTTTAAAAATAATTTATTGGTTTTTATTTGATTTTACATATGAAAAGTGAGGAGAAAAAAATGCTGTCACAAATAAATTCCTGCGGACTTTTAGGAATAGACGGATATATTGTAAGGGTGGAGGCTGACATTGCAGGAGGGTTGCCATCTTTTAATATTGTAGGACTTCCCGACACCTCGGTGCGTGAGGCAAAAGACAGGGTATGCACTGCAATCAAAAATGCAGGGAAAAAAGTTCCTGCAAAAAAAATAGTTATAAATCTTTCCCCTGCAGGTCATAGGAAAGAGGGCTCTCACTATGATTTTGCACTTGCTCTTGCTATAATGTCGGCAACCGAGCAGGTGAATGTATCTGATTGCGATGAAAGTATTTTTTTAGGCGAGCTTTCTTTAGATGGCAGAATAAACTCAATAGATGGAGTTTTGCCAATGGTTATGTCGGGAGTGAAAAATGGATTTAAAAAGTTTTTTGTGCCTCTGGAAAATGCAGATGAAGCGGCGGTTGTGCAGGAAGCTATAGTGTACCCTGTTACAAACCTAAAGGAGGCAATAGAACATTTCAAAGGCGAAAAAGAGATAAAAAGGCACACAATAGATTTAGAAGAGGTTTTAAAAAGAAGAGCTTATGAGTTGTTGGATTTTTCTGAGGTGAAGGGACAAAGTAATGCAAAGCGTGCTTTGGAAATTGCGGCAGCAGGAAATCATAATGTGCTTTTAATAGGTGCGCCGGGGACAGGAAAGAGCATGCTTGCACAAAGGGTTGGAACAATTTTGCCTGACATGAGTTTTACAGAGGCATTGGAGGTTTCAAAAATTCATTCAATAGCAGGAAAGCTTGCAAAGGATGTGCCGATTATGACCCAAAGACCCTTTCGGCATCCTCATCATACAATATCGGCTGTGGCTCTTTCAGGGGGAGGAAACACTCCCAAGCCGGGAGAGCTTTCCTTGGCACACAATGGCGTGTTGTTTTTAGATGAGCTACCTGAATTTGGTCGTAATGTGCTGGAGGTTATGCGCCAACCCTTAGAGGACGCAGAGGTAACTATTTCAAGGGTGAATGCCACCCTTACATATCCTTGCAATTTTATGCTTATAGCATCCATGAACCCATGCAAGTGCGGCTATTATGGAAGTGAAAAAAAGGAATGTACCTGCTCGGAGGCGCAGCTTAATCAATACAGAAGTAAAATATCTGGTCCGCTTTTAGACAGAATTGACATTCAGGTGTCGGTTGCAGAGGTGGAGTACAATGATTTGAGTTCAGGACATCATGCTGAAAAAAGCAGCGAGATAAAAAGAAGAGTTGACAAGGCAAGGAAAATTCAGATAGAAAGATATAAGGATTATGGAATTTATTCAAATTCTCAGCTTACTCCTGCAATGATGGAAAGATTTTGTCATTTAGGAGAGGAAGAAAGCAGAATTTTGAAAATGGCATTTGACAATCTGGGCCTAAGTGCAAGAGCTTATGCAAGAATTTTAAAGGTGGCAAGAACAATTGCCGATTTGGAGGGCGCAGAGAATATATCTGTAAGCCATATAAGCGAGGCAACCCAATTCAGAAATCTTGACAGAAAGTATTTTGAGTAGATTTTGGGGAGATTTTAATAAATAAATGTAAGATCTCCTGCAAAATCTTTATAAGGAGGGGCGAAATTATGATTTATATTATAAAAAAAGATGAAACAAAAGAAGAATATGACGTATCAAAGGTTGTTATAGCGGTTAAAAAATCTGCATCAAGGGTGCTTTATGAATTTTCCGAGGAAGAAATAAAAAGCATATGCAGCTTTGTTGATGAGGCGGTTTTTTCTTCTGAGGAAAGTGAAATTCCCATTGCAAAAATGCACAACATTGTGGAGGGTGCGCTTGACAAGGTTAGCCTTGAGGTTGCAAAAAGCTATCGTGACTACCGAAACTACAAGCAGGATTTTGTGCATATGCTTGACGAGGTATATAAAAAAAGTCAGGCAATAATGTATATAGGCGATAAGGAAAATTCAAACTCGGACTCAGCGCTTGTTTCCACAAAGCGGTCGCTTATATACAATCAGTTAAATAAGGAGCTTTATCAGAAGTTTTTCATGACTGTGGATGAGCTTCAGGCATGTCGTGAAGGATATATCTATGTGCATGACATGGCGGCAAGGCGTGACACCATGAACTGTTGTTTATTTGACATTGCCTCGGTTTTGTCGGGCGGCTTTGAAATGGGAAACATCTGGTACAATGAACCCAAAACATTGGATGTTGCTTTCGATGTAATAGGCGACATTGTGTTGTCGGCGGCAAGTCAGCAATATGGCGGCTTCACAGTTGCAGAGGTGGACAAAATTCTTGCACCCTATGCAAAAAAAACTTATAAAATGAAGTTAGCACGCTATATGGATATGGGAGTAGAGGAGGAAATAGCAAAAAAAGAGGCAAAAAAAGATGTCCAGAATGATTTTGCCCAAGGCTTCCAGGGCTGGGAATATAAGTTCAACACTGTCGGCTCAAGCAGGGGAGACTATCCCTTCATAACCATGACCATAGGACTTGGCGAGGGTGAGTTTGAAAAAATGGCAAGCATAACCATGCTGGAGGTAAGAAAGAATGGGCAAGGTAAAAAGTGGTGCAAAAAGCCGGTGCTTTTTCCCAAGCTTGTGTTTTTGTATGACGAAAATCTGCATGGAGAACAAAAGCCTTTAGAAGATGTTTTCAATGCAGGTGTAGAATGTTCCAAAAGTTCTATGTATCCCGACTGGCTTTCACTCACAGGCGAGGGGTATGTTGCATCAATTTATAAAAAATATAAAAAGGTAATATCACCAATGGGCTGCCGTGCCTTTTTGTCGCCCTGGTGGGAGCGTGGCGGTATGGAGCCTGCAGATGATGAGGATATGCCTGTTTTTGTGGGAAGATTTAACATTGGGGCGGTGAGTCTTAATCTTCCTATGATATATGCAAAAGCAAAAAAGGAAAGCAAGAACTTTTATGAGGTTTTAGACTATTATCTTGAGCTTGCAAGGGGAGTGCATATAAGGACATATGACTACCTTGCCCAGATGAGAGCATCAACCAATCCTCTTGCATATTGCGAGGGAGGCTTTTTGGGAGGACATCTTGGAATACATGACAAAATTGCACCGCTTCTTAAAGGAGCAACTGCGTCCTTTGGAATAACTGCTCTAAACGAGCTTCAAGAGTTACACAACAAGCAGTCGCTTGTTTCAGACGGCAATTTTTGCTTAGAGGTAATGGAATATATAAACAAAAAGGTGGCAGAGTTTAAAAAGGAAGATTCACATCTTTATGCAGTCTATGGCACCCCTGCCGAGAATTTGTGCGGTCTTCAGGTAAAGCAGTTCCGCTCAAAATATGGAATAGTCGAAAATGTTTCGGACAGGGAGTATGTTTCAAACAGCTTTCATTGCCATGTTGCAGAGGACATAACACCAATACAAAAGCAGGATTTGGAAAATCGTTTCTGGAATTTATTCAATGGCGGAAAAATCCAGTATGTGAAGTATCCTATAGACTATAACACCGAGGCAGTAAAAACTCTTATAAGGCGTGCAATGGACATGGGCTTTTATGAGGGAGTGAATATGTCGCTTTCTTATTGTGATAATTGCGGTCATTCCCAGCTTGAAATGGATATATGCCCTAAGTGCGGAAGTGAGAATTTAACCAAAATTGACAGAATGAATGGGTATTTGTCCTATTCAAGAGTAAAGGGCGACACTCGTCTTAACAGTGCAAAAATGGCAGAAATAAAAGACAGGAGAAGTATGTAATGCGTTATCATAATATAACGACCGATGATATGTTAAATGGCGATGGGCTGAGGGTTGTTTTGTGGGTTTCTGGTTGCGAGCATAATTGCGTGGGTTGTCACAACCCAATTACGCATGATGCCTCTTGCGGTCTTGAATTTGACGCATATGCATACAACGAGCTTATTGACAAGCTTGACAAGGACTACATATCAGGGCTCACACTTTCAGGGGGCGACCCTTTGTATCCTTTAAATAGAGAGTGTATAGGAGAGCTTATTTTAAAAATAAAGGAAAAATTCCCCAAAAAAACAATATGGCTCTATACTGGCTATTTGTGGGAGGAAATAGCTTTTCTTGAGGCAGTGAGGCTTTGCGATGTAGTTGTAGATGGCAGATTTGAAATGGCTTTAGCGGACAAAAAGCTCCATTGGCGAGGAAGCAAAAATCAGAGGGTAATAGATGTAAAAAAAACTATCGCTGAGGGCAAGATAGTGCTAAGAGAATAAAAAAAGGGGCAATATAAAATGAGAAAAATAGCAAAATTTGAAAAGGTTTCAAGAGAGGAATTTAAAAAAGCATTTGACGAAGGCTTTGGAAAATGGGAGGAAGTTTATGAAAAAATAACTCTCCCAGTGCGTGCCACAAAGGGCTCGGCAGGCTATGACTTTTTTTCCACTATTGACATCAATTTAAAGCCAGGAGAGAGTGCAAAAATTCCAACAGGAGTTCGTGTTAAAATTGACGATGGCTGGGTTTTAAAGCTATATCCCAGAAGCGGCATGGGCTTTAAGTACAGGCTACAGCTTGACAATACTGTGGGAATTATTGACAGCGACTATTATAACTCTGACAACGAGGGACATATTTTTATAAAAATAACCAATGATTCAAAAGAGGGAAAGGTTATAGATTTAAAAAAAGGACAGGGCTTTGCGCAAGGGATATTTTTAGAATATGGTATAACAACCGACGATTTTGTTGAAAATGAGAGAAATGGCGGCTTTGGGAGCACTGGAAATTAAAAGGGTATTTTAAAGGATAAAAAAAGATATACTAAAGAAAAAGGGAATGGAGAAAATATGCTGGAATTTAAGAATATCCAAATAGAGGACAAGTCCTTGGTGGAGGGATTTTTAAAAAAATCTCCTCGTCCGTCCTTGGAATACAATTTTACAACTATGTTCATATGGCAGGGGATATACAACACAAAATTTGCAATTTGTGATGGTTTTTTGTTTGTTTCTTCAGGCAAAAAAACTCCATCGTTTTTGTTCCCTATAGGCGAGGGTGACAAAAAAGAGGCATTAAATATTCTGGAGGACTATTGCAAAGAGAACAATTTTAAAATGAATTTTTATGCGCTGACAAAAGAGGACAGAGATTTTTTAACAAAAGAGTATCCCGAAAGATATTCCTTTTCTGAGGAAAGAAATTTGGCAGACTATGTCTATAGCGCAGACAGTTTGAGATTTTTGCAAGGAAAAAAGCTAAGTTCAAAGCGAAATCATATAAATTATTTCATAAAGGAAAATCCTGATTTTAAATATGAGCCTTTGAATGAGGAAAATATTGAAGAGGCTTATAATATGCACAATCTTTGGTGCGACGGGGTGGAGTGCGAGAAAGAGCAGTCCTTAAAGGAAGAAACCTGTGCTGTAAGGCGTGCTTTTAAATATTTTAAACCCTTGGAGCTTTCGGGGGGACTTCTTCGTGTCGGAGGAAGGGTTGTGGCTTTTTCTATGGGCGATGAGCTTAACGAAAAAACCTTTTTAGTGCATATTGAAAAGGCATATTCCGAAATCAGGGGTGCATATCCCATGATAAATCAGCAGTTTGTTAAAAATGAATGTGAGGGTTATGAGTTTATAAATCGTGAGGACGACACAGGGGACGAGGGTTTGAGGAAAGCAAAGCTTTCCTATAGACCTATAGAGCTTGTGGAGAAATATAAAGGAGAAGAAAGGTAATTCTTTTTAAAAGAAAAAATTGTTCCGAGGGGAATTTTCCCTCGAAACTCTTTTTTTTAAGTTAGAATTATTTTAGTTTAAAGTTTTTTTGTTTTTTTCATTAGTGGTTAAATTTTTTTGAATGTATATTATTTATTTTAGTAGCTAAGAAGAAAGGGGAATGTCTTTTTTTTTTAAAAAAATATTTCTCCCCCCCCCTTTTTTTGTGGTGGGAGGATTTTTAAAAAGGAGTTTTTAGTTTTAAAAAACCAATGAGTCAAAAAGAAAAAAGCCATCATTTATTTATGATAGCTTTCATTTGCGTTTATTTTACAAGCTCTATACAACTGTTCAAGCAAGACGACACGCATAAGTTGATGGGGGAGGGTCATTTTCCCAAAGCTTAAGTTTAGTTTACTTGCCCTTTTAACACTATCGGAAAGTCCCAAAGAGCCGCCGATTGCAAGGGTTATATGCCCCGTTTGCATGGAAAGCTCATCAAGCTTTTTTGCAAGCTCCTCGCTTGAAAATTCTCTGCCCTCAATGCAAAGTGTAATAAAAAAGGTATTTTTCTTAAGGTGGGACAAAATTGCTTCGCCCTCTTTATTTTTTATTTGTTCTTCCTGCTTTGGGCTCGGGTTATCGGGGATTTTTTCGTCAGGGACTTCAATGATTTCCAATTTCCCAAAACGCAAAAGCCGCTTTGAATATTCCAAAACGGCGTCTTTAAAATATTTTTCCTTTAATTTTCCTACTGTAATAAGTGTAATATTCATTAAAACCTCGTAATTTCATATCGGCTTGCTACCGACAAAAGTATATCCTTGCCTACAACTGCACCACAATCTGAGAGCGCAGCGCAGGTAGTTTGATATGCAATTTCGGGAGTGTTATTTTCAATGCTCAAATGTCCCAGCATAATTTTTTTTGTTCCGTTATTTAAAAGCTTTGTTGCAAGTCGGGCGGCGTTTTCATTTGAAAGATGCCCCAAATCGCTTAAAATTCTTTTTTTAAGCTTGAATGGATAATTTCCATACATAAGCATATCAACATCGTGATTGGACTCTAAAATAATTTCGTCACTATGTAAAAGATGTGGCTCAATCTGAGGGGTTATTATTCCTGTGTCGGTTGCAAGAGTAAGTTTTTTATCACCCAAAAAGCAGTTAAAGCCAACGGGCTCAGCCGCATCATGAGAAATCGAAAAAGGACAAATCCCAATTTTTCCAATCTCAAAATCAACAAAAGGCTTTATGATATTAAGATTGTCCTGTGAAACATCCTTTAAGTCTGTAGCAAAGAGGGTGCCTTGGGTCAAATAAATGGGAATGTTATATTTTTTCGAAATTATCCTTGCTCCCCTTGTATGGTCTATATGCTCATGAGTAAGTAAAAGTGCATCAATATCATTACAAGACAAATCAAGTGACAAAAGCGCCTCGGAGAGTTTTTTGCCTGACATTCCGCAGTCGATTAAAATATTGGTGTTCCCATCTGAAACAAAAGTGGCATTTCCCGATGAGCCGCTTATAAGGGAAACAAACATAGTTTTTTTCTAACCAGCCTTTCAAGGTTTTTTAAAGTAAAATTTAAGAGTCTAAAACCTGCACACGTGTTATGTCGGCACCAAGGCCTATAAACTTTTCCTCAAAATTTTCATAGCCTCTGTCAATATGATAAATGTTGCTTATTTCGGTGGTTCCGTCAGCCATTAGTCCTGCAATTATCATAGCAGCGCCTGCACGCAAATCGGTAGCACGAACGCTTGCACCCATAAGATGCTCCACTCCGTCAATTAATGCAAGATTTCCCTCAACACGAATATTTGCACCCATAAGCTTTAGCTCATCTACATAGCGGAAACGGTCGTCCCAGACTCCATCTTTAGCAGAGCTTGTCCCCGGGACAGTAGATAAAAATGTAACAAGCTGAGGTTGCATATCGGTGGGATAGCCGGGGTAAGGAAGAGCAATAAAGCTTATTTTTTTTAAAATAGCTCCGTCTTCAACCCAAACACGCACCTTATCATCAAATTCCTCAACAGATGCGCCGCATTCGATAAGCTTTGCAGAGATGGGCTCTAAGTGACGTGGAATAACATTGCAAATGGTTACATCGCCTCTTGTTGCAGCGGCAGCAATCATAAAGGTACCTGCCTCAATCTGGTCAGGAATTATTGAATATGTACCTCCGTGAAGCTCGGGTACACCTTTTATTTTTATAGTATCAGTTCCTGCACCTCGAATGTTTGCACCCATAGCATTTAAAAAGTTAGCCAAATCAACAATATGAGGCTCTTTGGCAGCATTTTCAATTATTGTCATACCCTCTGCCAAAACTGCACCCAGCATAACATTGATGGTAGCACCAACGGTTATTAAATCAAAATAAACATTGCCGCCTTTTAAGTTTTGGGCATCGGCATAAATTTTACCATAAGAAAGTTCAACTGTTGCCCCCAATGCCTCAAAGCCCTTGATATGCTGGTCTATGGGGCGGGTCCCGAAATCGCAGCCACCGGGAGGGGGAATTACACAATGTCTGCATCTGCCCAAAAGTGCGCCTATAAGATATGACGAGCCACGCATTTTGCGGGTCATATTCTCGTTTGGCTCATAGGAAGAAACATTTGTGCAATCTATATCAACAGTGTTATTATCAACATAAGTAACCTTTGCGCCAAGGTCAGACAAAATATCAAGATAGAGTTTCACATCTGCTATTGTAGGCAGATTTTCTAACCTGCAGGGCGCATTTATAAGCAAGCAGGCAGGGATAATAGCAACAGCGGCGTTTTTTGCTCCGCTTATTGTAACCTCGCCTTTAAGGCAGGCATTTCCCTTTATAACTAATTTTTCCAAAATATGTCACTCCTTAATGGATAAGAGTTTTTTAAAAAATCAAATTTATTTCTGGTGTGCGCAGCACATTTACCCTAAATGGCACACAGTAGTTGAAATCGACTTTGTCGATTTCATTATACCACAAATAAAAATGCTTGCT
>JAZURZ010000109.1:0-6360 GCA_045606465.1 Clostridia bacterium
GGACCCTTATTTTTTATTTTTTTCTTATTTTAAAAATTTAAATTTAAGGATATACTAAATTCAAAACAAAAGAAATTTTTAAAATGAAGAAAGGAATTAAAAACCATGCCAAAAATTATTGTAAGAAACAATGGCGCCCTACACGGTGAGGTTAATATAAGCGGCTCTAAAAATAGCGCAATACCTATACTTGCCTCTTGTGTATTATGCAAAGGCACAAGCATATTAAAGGGGGTTCCATATTTAAGCGACATACAAATTATGCTTGAAATTCTTTCAAGCCTTGGTGCTTCAGTCTCGCGTTTTGGCGACGAGATAACAATTAATTGCGACAACATTTCAAAATATTCCACTCCCTACGAGCTTGTAAACAAAATGCGAGGCTCTTTTCTTTTGGCAGGTGCACTTCTTTCAAAGCATTCACGTGCACAAATTTGTATGCCGGGAGGTTGCCCCATAGGCACACGTCCGGTAGATTTACATCTTAAAGGTTTTTCATTTATGGGTGCAGAAATTTCACAAAATCATGGATATATTGACCTTTATTCAAAAAAGCTCAATGGCGCAAAAATTTATCTTGACTTTCCAAGCGTGGGTGCTACTGAAAATCTTATTATGGCAGCTGTACTTGCAGAGGGCGAAACCATCATTGAAAATGCTGCCGCAGAGCCCGAAATTGAAGATTTGGCAGGCTTTTTAATAAAATGTGGGGCAAAAATATCAGGAGCGGGAAGTGACACAGTTAAAATAATCGGGGTAAAAGAACTAAATGGTACCACTCACAAAATAATCCCTGATAGAATTGAGGCAGGCACCTTTATGGCGGCCATTGCTATTACAGGCGGTTCTGGACGAGTGAAAAATATAAAGCTTGAGCATTTAGGCCCCACAATGGCAAAGTTGAAGGAAATGGGCGTGAGTGTTTGTGAAGAGAAAGATTCCGTTTGCATAGAAGCTCACAACAAGCTTTCTTCAACTAACATTAAAACCATGCCATTTCCCGGTTTTCCTACCGATATGCAGGCTCAATTCGGAGGTCTTTTAAGCGTGGCAACGGGTACAGGAATTATAGTAGAAACTGTTTTTGAAAATCGTTTTTTGCATATGAGTGAATTAAAACGCATGGGAGCGAATATAAAAATTGAGGGTCGTACCTCGGTCATTGAGGGAGTTTGTGAGCTTGCAGGTGCAAAGGTCAACGCCACTGATTTAAGAGGCGGTGCCGCCTTGGTTTTGGCAGGTCTTTCGGCACGTGGCATAACCGAGGTTTCAGGCATAGAGCATATAAATCGAGGATATGAAAATTTCACTGACAAGCTTTTGGGACTTGGTGCTGATATATACGTTGAAAAATAGCCTCCTTTTTTAAATTTTTTGTAGAAATTATTTAAAATAACTGCAAGGGCTCAAAAATCAGTTGACAAATTATTTTTTTTTATGATAAAATAACAAGTAATTGTTATAGCTATAGAAAGGAAGAATTAAATAATGAAAATCAGTTTTTCTACTTTAGCATGTCCGATGTATGAGTGGTCAGATATATACTCCATGGCAAAGGACTTAAATTTTAACGGAATTGAAATCCGCGGTCTGGGAGAGGATATTTTCTCTGTAAAGGCACGTCCTTTCACTGACGCACAGCTTCCTGCCACAATTGAAAAGCTAAAAAAGCTTAATTTGGAAATTCCATGTCTTTCTTCTGGAATTGCGCTCAAAGATAAAGTTCACGCAGACCGCTGCTTGTATGAAATAGAAGAATATTGCGTATTGGCACAAAAGCTCAGTACGCCTTACATAAGAATTCTTGCAGATTTAGAACCCGCCCCAAATGGTGAGGTGGATGACGAATATATCGTCTCCTGTCTTAAAACACTTTCAAAAACAGGTGAAAAATACAACGTTACTCTTTTGGTTGAAACCAATGGAGTTTATGCAGATACTTTGCGCTTAAAAAAGGTTCTTGACGAGGTTGCAAGTCCCTTTGTTGCTGCTTTATGGGACGTTCATCACCCCTATCGTTTCTTTGATGAGCTACCTCATACAACCATTGAAAATCTCGGCGACTACATAAAATATGTTCATGTAAAGGACAGCATTGTTGTTGACGGGAAAATTGTCTATAAAATGATGGGCGAGGGCGACCTTCCTATTGAGGATATGCTGGCAGAATTGAAAACTATCGGCTACGAGGGATATGTTTCCCTGGAATGGGTTAAGCGTTGGGCAAGCAATTTGAGTGATGCAGGTATTGTTTTCCCTCATTTTGCAAATTATATGGCAAAATACCTTGCAAAGCACAAGCACCCTCTGCAAGACAACAACAGAAAGACCGGCAAGTATGTGTGGCCTAAGGAGCGTTTAATAGACTACACTTTCCCCGATGTTTTAGACAGAATTTGTGAGGAATTTCCAAAGCAATATGCTTTTCGTTATACCGAGCTTGATTACACCCGCACATATCCGGAATTTCGTGATGATGTTGACGAATTCGCACGCTCCCTCATTGCATTGGGCGTAAAAAAGGGCGACCATGTGGCAATATGGGCAACCAATGTTCCTGCCTGGTACATAACCTTTTGGGCAACCACAAAAATTGGAGCGGTACTTGTAACGGTGAATACAGCTTACAAAATTCATGAGGCTGAGTATCTTCTAAGACAGTCTGATACCCATACTCTTGTTATGATTGATGGCTATAAGGATTCAGACTACATAGAAATTATCAAAGAAATTTGTCCCGAGCTTGAGTCTTGTGCTCCCGGCGAGCTTGCAAGCAAACGCTTACCTGTATTAAAAAATGTTATTACTGTAGAATCAAAGCAAAAGGGTTGCTATTCGTGGGAGGAAGCTGTTGCGAAAGCTTCCGATGTTTCACAAAATGAAGTGGAGAAAAGACGTGCCCAGATAGACAAGCATGATGTATGCAATATGCAATACACATCAGGCACAACAGGATTTCCTAAAGGTGTTATGCTCACACACTACAATGTTGTAAACAATGGTAAGGCAATCGGTGACTGTATGGACTTGTCAACCGCCGACAGAATGATGATTCAGGTGCCTATGTTCCATTGCTTTGGCATGGTTCTTGCCATGACAGCATCTGTAACTCATGGCACAACAATGTCACCTATTACTGCATTTTCACCTCGTAAAGGTCTTGCTTGCATAAATCAGGAAAAAATTACTTGTTTCCACGGCGTTCCCACCATGTTTATCGCAATGATGGGACATCCCGATTTTGAAAAAACAGATTTTTCAAATATGCGTACAGGAATTATGGCAGGTTCTCCATGTCCCATAAAAACCATGCAGGACGTTATTGAAAAAATGAACATGAGCGAAATCTGCATAACCTATGGTCAGACCGAGGCCTCTCCTGCAACTACTATGAGCAAAACTACCGATTCAATAGATGCACGAGTTAATACTGTCGGCGCTGCCATATTCGGAGTGGAATGTAAAATTGTTGACCCTGAAACAGGCGAGGATTTACCTGACAATGTTGATGGTGAATTTGTAGCAAGGGGCTACAATATCATGAAAGGCTACTACAAAATGCCCGAGGCAACCGCTGCCGCTATTGACGAGGACGGCTGGCTCCATACAGGCGATCTTGCACGTCGTTTGCCCGATGGCTATTACAAAATCACTGGCAGAATAAAGGACATGATTATCCGAGGTGGAGAAAACATTTACCCCAAGGAAATTGAGGACTTTATATATACTCATCCCAAGGTTCAGGATGTTCAGGTAATCGGAGTTCCAGATAAACAATATGGTGAGGAGATTATGGCTTGTATTATCTTAAAGCCTGGCGAGGAAAGTTCCGAGGAGGAAATGAAACAATTTGTTATGGACCACATGGCAAAGCACAAGGTTCCCAAATATGTTGATTTTGTTACTGACTTTCCAATGAATGCCGCAGGAAAAATTTTAAAATATAAAATGCGAGAAGCAGCAGTTGAAAAACTAAATCTTCAGGATGCAAAGAAAATAGTTACTGCATAAATAAAAATGGTGTGGCAAATGCCACACCATTTTTTTGCTTTATAGACATTTGTGTCTTTTAGCAAACCTTTACAATCCAGCCATATTTGTCTTCCAACTTGCCGCACTGAATTCCTGTAATGGTATCATAAAGCATCTGAGAAGTCTTTCCAATTCCTCCATCGCCCACAGTGATTTTTTTGCCATTCCATTCAAATGTTCCTATAGGTGAAATAACTGCCGCTGTGCCTGTTCCAAAAGCCTCCTTAAGCTCACCATTTTCGTGAGCATCAAAAAGCTCCTGAACAGAAATTTTTCTTTCCGAAACCTTATAGCCAAGATTTTTCAAAAGCTCAATGGTTGACATTCTTGTGATACCTGAAAGGATACTTCCTGAAAGCTCAGGAGTTACAACCTCGTCGCCTATTACAAAGAAAACGTTCATGGTTCCAACCTCTTCAATGTATTTGCGCTCAATACCGTCAAGCCACAAAACCTGAGTGTAACCAATTTTTTCTGCCTCGTCCTGAGCCTTTAAAGATGCTGCATAGTTTCCTGCAGTTTTGGTAAATCCCATTCCTCCCTTTACTGCACGAACATATTTCTGCTCAACAAAAATATCGACAGGGTTTAAGCCATTGGGATAATATGCACCAACAGGTGACAAAATTACAACAAACATAAGATGCTTTGCCGGATGAACTCCAACATGTGGGTCAATTGCAAAGATAAAGGGTCTTATGTAGAGAGATGTTCCGTCAGCAGTTGGAATCCAGTCTGCATCAACCTCTACAAGCTTTTTAATTGCTTCAACGCAAAAAGCCTCGTCAATAAGAGGAATACAAAGACGCTCATTTGAAACATTAAGACGAGCCATATTCTTTTCAGGACGGAAAAGCTGAACTCCACCGTCGGCTGTCTTATATGCTTTCATACCCTCAAAAACTTCCTGACCATAGTGCAGGCACATAGCTGCAGGATCAAGATTTATTGGGCCGTATGGAACTATTCTGGGATTGTGCCAGCCCTCGCCCTCATCATAGTTCATAATGAACATATGGTCTGTGTAATATTTTCCAAAGCCAAGCGTAGATTGATCTTGTGGCTTTTGCTTCGGAGAGGTTGTTTTAGTGATTGAAATTTCCATGGTATAATCATTCCTTTCCCGATATAAAGGCTTTTATTTTAAGTCTTATACCTCCATTGTTTTTACATTATATTATTATACTACTTTTTTTTAAATTTGTAAAGGGGGATAATCTATTAAATTACAACAAAAAATTTTTAGTTATTACCTTAAATTTACTTGACAAAATCTAAAAAATATAATATAACGCAAAACAAAAGCCCCAAAAAGTTTGTCTTCTATAGAGCACGATGTGAGCTTTAAACGTTTAAATTAAGAAAATTTAATGCATTTTTAGAAAATAAAAAAGTCTTTGGGTTTTTAACTTGATAACACAAAAAAATACGCAAAAAAATAAGCTTTGCGTAAGCAAAGCAACCATTATTATTAATTATTCATCAGCGAAGCGGCTTACGTCTGCATTAGCAGATTTCATCAATCGAAGATTGATTTATTCCGTCGCAAGACGGATTTAGTTGAAAAAAGACATCCATTGGATGTCTTTTTTTCTGGAAGAACCAAATGGTTTAGATGCCACTTTTAATAAATCTACCATTTGAAAATTTAGATGTTCTCTGCGGAGCAGTTTCGCCTTTTTTTAGACAATTTATCCGCATAAAGCATCTCATCTGCATATCTAAAAGCTTTTTCTGGAGTATCTTTAATCAATGAATATCCTTTTGATAAATTTATCTCACCATTCTTCTCAAAACGCCTTTTGACCAAAATCAAATGCTCAACTATTTCATCTTCAGAAACATTTTCTGCCAAAACCAAAAATTCATCCCCGCCTATGCGAAAAACTTTATATTGACATGAAGAAAAAATTTCTAAAAGCAATTTAGCTACATTTTTAAGCACAAGGTCTCCTGCCAAATGACCTTTTGTATCGATAATTATTTTAAAATCGCCAACGTCAAAAAGAATTATCCACCTGAATTCTTTTTTTGTATTTGCTTTGTTTTCTTCAAGATATAAGTTGTATGCATTTCTGTTATAAATACCAGTTAAATCATCTGTAACAGCAAGTTTATGCCACATATTTGCTTCATCAACATATTTATTTTTTTTATTAAGAGAGTATATTATTGTTAAAAGCATTAATATAACTATAAGTAATATTATTATAATTGTTGTCAAAACTAATGATGTGGTCATTTTTTTCTCCTTGGATTTTTGCTATGCCGTATATGGGTATCGCTTATTTGCACAATGCTTGCTATTATTTAACTAATTATACTCAA
>JAZURZ010000110.1:0-3801 GCA_045606465.1 Clostridia bacterium
GAGGGTTTAAGAATTGTTGAAAATGGCGAGCTTTTATGCAATTTTAATATTTTAAATAATTCTTTGGATTCCCGAGAGATAACCTTGATACTTGCCACATATTCTGAGGATAACAAGCTCTGCGAAGTAATTACAACCACACAAGAAATTTTGGGAGAAAGCAGCGAGAATATAGAGCTTACATACGAATTTGATGCCGAGAATGAAAGCATAGGAAAAATAATGCTGTGGGACAATTTAGAGGGAATGGTGCCGATAAGAACAAGAATTGATTTTTCAAAAAACAGCGGAATAAATGCCTATTACTATAATCAGGATAACCGATTGCTGCAGATTGATAAAAGAAATGGCGTATCCATATATTTTACATATGACAATATGGGAAATATGCTCTTGAAAACTACAGAAAGGTCTGAATAAGAATGAATAAACGTTTTGTATCAATAATTTTAACAATAACTCTGCTTTTTTCTTCCTTTACAGGTTATGCATGGGAGGATATACCCCAAATATCTCAAAGTTCGGGATATAACACAGATTTTGAATATGAGATAAGCGGGGAAAATGGCGTAGTATTGCCCGATGATAATGTCAGCGCAATACCAATAACAAACGCACAACTTTTGAGCCTAGAAGAAGAGCCGACTGTTTCGGGTGAGATTGTAGATGCAACGCCATATATAGACGATAGTATAAATGCAACAGCTGAATTAACTGCCCAAAGACTGCCTATCCCCGAAAGGGAAGATGAAGAGGAAGACATTTTCGAAAATGAAGAAGATGTGGCTTTAGAAAATGAAGAGGCAGAGATTGTTGAGGGAGAAATCACCTTAAAAGAAACCACTGCTATTACAAGGAGTGCCGAGCTTGGAGTGGATTCTGAGCATAGAGTAGGTAAAATCAATGCAAAAGATTCATTCGCCCTGCAAAATCAAACGAGCAAGACAAAATTCACAGGGGATAGCATAGGAGAAGAATATATAGACCCCTTAAGCGGAAATCTCACAGTCACAGAAACCGATTTGGTTTTAGAGGGCGTTGACGGTCTTGACTTAAAGCTTGAAAGATACTATAGCCTTGCAGAGGCAGAATTTTATACAAAAAGTGCAGAAATTGAACCTGTGCCTTTTACCTTTGTTCTTCCGGAGGATGCGTTTGTTGTAACCGAGGAGGTAACAAATACCGAAACCAATCAAACAAGCGTATATAGCTACCCATATCTTAATTCCGAGCACGCAGAGCTAAGACGTCAGGAGATACTCTCGCGTGATACACTTGATGGCTTGTATGAATATGATGCATATATTGAACGAAGTGACGAGGGCGATGAGCTAAGAGTAAACTACCACTACACCTCAGAGATTACCTCGGCGAGTTATCAGCGTGCAAAGAGCAATCTTGGCGCAGGCTGGTCATGGAGCTTTCCATCAGTGCAGATTATTAAACAAAACTATGCTAATGCCCAAGAAATTCCATCGGGACTTTACTATCACGACGGCAAGGGAAATGTAATGGAGGTGGAATATAGCCAAACAAATGGATATTCTTTTACAAATTACGTTGGCGGGGATATTACCTTTGAGGACTATTTTTACACAAATCCCGCTATATATCCCACATCAAGAATCGACTATATAGTAACCGACGCAGACCAAACCAAATACTATTTTGGAATATATGGAGAGCTTCTTGTTATCAAGGACAGATTTGGGAATAAAATCACCTTTGAATATACAAGCGAGGACTTTTATGGGCTCTCCGACCGCCCTATAATATCAAAAATAACTGATACTATAGGCAGAGTGCTCGACTTTGAGTATGAGATAAGTGACGAAGGCTATGAGGATATAAATATAACTGTGACCTCACCCTTTGAGGAGGACAGAGAGATAACCCTTAACTATCATAAAAAAATGATAGATGTTATGAAAAATGATAAATTAATCTCAAGAGAGCCTGTCCTTGAAAGCTTTACTAATGCAATAGGGAAAAAAACAACCTACTATCCTGCCGATATTGGCGGAGAGCGAAGCTATACCCAACCTATTACATTTACCTTTGCAGACAAGAGCTTGGATTCTGAATTTGTAAGAAATACAAGCGGATTATCAAATAATATTGTGTATCTTCTTGGCAATATTGTAAGACCCCATTCCAATACATACTATTACTATGATGTGTGCAAAAGAAATTTAGGAAACAGCGGAGTGACCGAAGCCTTCAGGGTTTGTGAACGCGGTGACCTTGAGATGGTTGTGCAGACTAATAATATACTCTCAGATGTGTATAGCAAAAATCGTGTAGAGTACAAATTTACTGCTGACCATACTGGTTATCCCGGATATAGCTCAGTAGAAAGTATTCCTGAGGATGAATATGTCTGCAGAACAAAGGTAACCAATGAAAACTCAACTGTAAGTACACAAAGATATTACAAAATTGATGACTCAGTACTCTTGAAAAAGGAAATGCTCTGGTACGAAAATCCTGTGGGGGACGCACTCACTCAAAACCATGAGGTTCTAAACTTTTTGCAAAAGCGCCCCATTAGAACTAAAGTAACATATTCAAATTTCAGCGGACATTCCTACATATCATATTTTCAGAATGAGTTTTCAACAGCTCTTAATAAAGCGTATGGAAAAACCACACTTGCTACAAAAGAGGTTGACTATGACACAATAATAGGCGCAGACAGAGAAAAATATGGGACAAGCTATACATATGACGGAACAACAGGGTTTTTAATAAGTAAGTCGTGGTACAGGGACGAGGATACTAAATGCACCGAAAGCTATGAGTATAACGAGGAAAAAAGACTATCAAAAACCACTAAAGCTGATGGAAGTGTTGCAAACTATAGCTATACCTACAATGACGACGGCAAGGTTACAAAAGTAACAACCTCAATATCAAATGGTGAGGAAAGCACAACCTTAGAGGAAAACTATACTGCCGCTACTGGGTATTTGTATCCCTCAAGCAGAGTAAAAACAGTGACAGCAGGAGATGAAAGCACTACTGAAACTGTAAGCTATACATATGATACTCTTTTGGGAGTGGTAACATCACAGACCGATAACGAGCAAAATACAATATATTATGAATATGATAATTTATCAAGACCCACAAGGATAGTTTATCCCAAATATTCAACCTATAGCGATTATGGCGAAAAGGACAAGGAAATTCAGGTTGTAAAGACCATAGAATATACTACTGTTGGAAGAGGATATGAGGAACTAATAACCGCAGGTGAAATTTTAATTGTTCAGGAAATTCAGGAAACTCTTAAATTTTATGATGTATCGGATCTGTCCCTTACCAATCCCACCGACGCACAACTGCAAAACTGCGATGTAACTTATATAGGTGACACAATAAATCACTATATGGGCACAGGCGAAATTATGCAGAGTAATATTCTGGATAATGTTGAAGGGAATATAGACTATATTACAAATACCTACTATTATGACACTGAGCATGCCACAAAAACCGAAATAGATTCTATAGGTAACAAAACCACAACATATTATGACGGAATGGGCAGAGAGGTAAAGTTTGTCGATATATTTGACAATTACCATATTACAGAGTATAATAGAAATAGTGATGAGGCGGGGTTTGTAGCTTTGTCATATTTTGTACCTTCAGATAATAGCACATCACAGGAAAATGTTGTTGAGTATGTGTATGACCAATGGGGAAGGGAAATTAAAAAGCGTGCATATAGTGCATATCCCCAAAGCTTTTTAGAACTAAGAAGTGAATATGATATTGCAGGTAATTGCATAGGCA
>JAZURZ010000111.1:0-3386 GCA_045606465.1 Clostridia bacterium
GGTCTTCGTGCACAAGTATGTCTATGTCGCAGCTTGTTCTCATATATGCTTCGGGATAATATTGCCTTATAACTGAGCCTTTTAGGGGTACAAAATCAATTTTTTCATTTTCAAACAATTCAAAAATTTTATTTTGAACATATTCCTGACGCATATATCTGTGAATTGCAAGGTATTGCGATTTTTTAAATTTTTCGGATACTTCCATGTTCTCTGGCAATACCCCGTTTTTATACAACGCCTCCCCCACAAGATGCTCTATGTCATGTTTTTTTGCAATATCATAAAGCTTCTCTAAAGAATTTTCAGAAATTTCGGATTTAGTTTTTATTTTGAGTTCTTCGCCTGTTAATAAATATTTTAATGAGGCAAACAATAAATCAAAAATATTGTCCATATAACATCTCCTTCCGAAATTTCTCTCAAATTTTTATTAAAACTTTCTCCAAACCATTTTGTTTACAACTCCTGTGTAGGATTGAATAATCTTTACAACCTTGGTTGAAACATTTTCTTCAACATAGTCAGGGACAGGAATTCCAAAATCATTACTTTTATTCATTTCAATAGCTGTGTCAACTGCTTGCAAAAGTGAATTTTCATCAATTCCTGCTAAGATAAAGCAAGCTTTGTCAAGTGCCTCAGGACGCTCTGTGCTTGTTCTTATGCACACTGCTGGGAACGACTTCCCTATGCTTGTGAAGAATGAGCTTTCCTCAGGTAAGGTTCCGCTATCTGAAACCACCGCAAATGCATTCATCTGTAAGCAGTTATAATCATGAAATCCCAAAGGCTCGTGCTGAATAACCCTCTTATCAAGCTTGAATCCACTTTGTTCCAAACGCTTTTTACTTCTCGGATGACAGGAGTACAAAATTGGCATATCATATTTTTCTGCCATTTTATTAATTGCTCCAAACAATGACTCAAAATTCTTCTGGGTATCAATGTTTTCTTCTCTATGAGCAGAAAGTAAAATATATTTTCCCTTTTCGAGTCCAAGTTTTGAATGAATGTCACTTTTTTCAATATTCTCGAGATTGTTGTGCAAAACCTCTGCCATAGGAGAGCCTGTAACATAGGTTCTTTCCTTTGGAAGTCCGCAGTCTGCTAAATATCTTCTTGCATGCTCGGAATACGCAAGGTTTACATCGCTTATTATATCAACAATTCGTCTATTGGTTTCTTCAGGCAAGCACTCATCCTTACAACGGTTTCCTGCCTCCATATGAAAAATGGGAATATGAAGTCTTTTAGCTCCAATTACCGAAAGGCAGCTGTTTGTATCGCCCAAAACCAAAACAGCGTCAGGCGTTATCTCTTCCATTAAATCATATGATTTTGCTATAATATTACCCATAGTTTGTCCTAAAGTATCGCCAACTGCATTAAGATATACATCGGGGTCTTCTATTTGCAAATCCTTGAAAAACACGCCATTTAAGTTGTAATCATAATTTTGTCCTGTATGCGCAAGAATAGTGTCAAAATATTCTCTGCACTTATTTATAACTGCCGCAAGACGAATAATTTCAGGACGTGTACCTACAATAATTAATAATTTTAATTTTCCGTTGTTTTTAAACATTTATTCCACCACCTCAAAAAATGTGTCGGGCTTTTCAGGATTGAAATTCTCATTTGCCCACATAACTGTTACTAAATTTTCATTCTCAGACAAATTTATTATATTGTGAGTATATCCGGGCAACATATGAACTGCCTCGATTTTTTCGCCTGATACCTCAAAATTCAAAACTTCGTCTGTTCCTATTTTTCTTTGCTGAATAAGTCCCTTGCCGCTTACAACTATAAAAAATTCCCATTTTGTGTTGTGCCAATGTTGTCCCTTTGTTATGCCTGGTTTTGAAATGTTTATAGAAAACTGACCGCATTTTTCGGTTTTTAAAAGCTCAGTAAAGGAACCTCTGTCATCAACATTCATTTTTAAAGGAAATGAAACCTTTTCCTTTGGCAGGTATGAAAGATATGTAGAATATAGCTTTTTTGCAAAGGAATTGTCGGGAATTTCTGGCATAGTAAGGGTTTGGGGCTGATTTTTGAAAAGATAAATCATGTCTACAATCTCACCAAGAGTTATTTTATGTTCTGTAGGAACCTTGCACAACTCCCCATCTTTTGTTTCTTTTTTCTCAAGCGCCGCCAAAAGCTCATCAACAACATCGTCAATGTAAACAAGCGTCATCATATGCTCACGATTGTTCACCACTATTTCTAAATCGTTTGCAATGTTATAACAAAAGGTTGCAACAGCCGAGTTATAGTTTGGTCTGCACCATTTTCCAAAAAGATTTGGGAAACGATAAACTAAGGTTTTTACTCCATTTTCTTTCCCATAGGAAAATATAAGGTCTTCTCCTGCTTTTTTACTTTTTCCATAAGGATTGTCAAGGGATGCTTGAATTGAAGAAGAAATCATGACAGGTGCTTTGTTATTGTGCTTTTTTAAAGTTTCAAGCAACTCTGATGTAAATCCAAAATTGCCCTTCATGAATTCGTCCTCGGTTTCAGGGCGATTTACTCCTGCAAGATGGAACACAAAGTCTGCATCAGCACAAAAACCATCAAGCATTTTTTTGTCTGTGTCAATGTCAAATTCATACACATTTTCAATGTTCAAACCTGGATGTGTTCTGTCCTTGCCATTTTTTATATTCATAAGAGCACATACAAAATTTTTACCCACAAAGCCTTTGGCGCCTGTAACTAAAATATTCATTTATTTATCCTCCATAGCCGCAATTTCGTTGCGGATATATTCAAGTGATAAAAGCTTTTCCTTGACTTGTTCAACATCAAGCAAATCGGTATTATTTGAATTAAATTCAGTCAAAGGATTTCTCTCTACATTTCCCTCTTTGAAATACTTGTCATAATTTAAATCTCTCTTGTCGCATGGAACTCTATAGAATTCACCCATATCAAATGCATTTGCACATTCCTCGTTTGTAAGAAGTGTTTCGTACATTTTTTCTCCATGACGAATACCAATAACCTTAATTTCGGTCTTGTTTTCTTTGTCAAACAATTCCTTGACAGCTTGCGCAAGAACTCCTATTGTGCAAGCAGGAGCTTTCTGAACAAGAATGTCGCCATTTACGCCATTTTCAAATGCAAACAACACCAAATCAACTGCCTCATCAAGTGACATAATAAATCTAGTCATACTCGGTTCGGTAATTGTGATATCTTTACCCGACTTAATTTGCTCTATCCATAGTGGAATAACGCTACCGCGGCTACACATAACGTTACCGTAACGTGTACAACAAATCTTTGTCTTTTCTGGAGAAATAGTACGTGATTTTGCAACAATTACCTTCTCCATCATAGCCTTACTTGTGCCCATTGCATTTACGGGGAAG
>JAZURZ010000112.1:0-2412 GCA_045606465.1 Clostridia bacterium
GGATCCATCTGAGGAGCCGCTGTTTTGTGTTCGGGTTTGTCAGTAACAAGGCTTTCTGTAGTAAGCATCATTGCCGCAACGCTGGCAGCGTTTTGCAAAGCGCATCTTGTAACCTTAACAGGGTCAACAATACCTGCCGAAAGCATATCCACATATTCTTCAGTAAGGGCATTAAATCCTATTCCCTGCTTGCAATTTTTAACCTTGTCAACTATAACCGAGCCTTCAAGACCTGCATTTTTTGCAATCTGCCATACTGGCTCTTCCAATGCTTTTATAACAATGCCAATGCCTGTCTTTTCATCACCTTCAGTCTCATCTAAAAGCTTTGCTACAGTAGGGATTACATCAATAAAGCTTGTTCCGCCGCCTGCAATTATGCCTTCCTCAACTGCTGCTTTTGTAGCAGAAAGAGCATCCTCAATTCTGAGCTTTGATTCCTTCATTTCGGTTTCGGTTGCAGCTCCTACCTTGATTACTGCAACACCGCCTGCTAATTTTGCAAGGCGCTCCTGAAGCTTTTCGCGGTCAAATTCTGATGTTGTATTTTCAATTTCATTTTTAATCTGATTAACACGAGCTGCAATTTCCTCTGCATCTCCTGCGCCATCAACAATAATTGTATTTTCTTTTTGTACCTTTACCTGTCTTGCACGACCCAGCTGTGAAATCTGAGTTTCCTTTAAATCAAGACCAAGTTCTTCAGAAATAACCTCGCCGCCTGTAAGAATTGCGATATCACGAAGCATTTCCTTTCTTCTGTCACCAAAGCCAGGAGCCTTTACAGGAACACAAACAAATGTGCCACGAAGCTTGTTGACAATCAATGTTGACAAAGCCTCACCCTCAACATCCTCTGCAATAATTACAAGCTTTTTGCCCGACTGAACAACCTGCTCCAAAAGGGGAAGAATTTCCTGAATGTTTGAGATCTTTTTGTCAGTAATAAGTATATACGCATCATCCAAAACCGCTTCCATTTTGTCAGTGTCGGTAACCATATATGGTGTGATGTAGCCTCTGTCAAATTGCATACCTTCAACAATTTCAGAATATGTTTCTGCAGTTTTTGATTCCTCAACTGTTATAACTCCGTCGCTTGTAACCTTTTCCATAGCTTCGGCAATGAGCTCGCCTATTTCGTCATTTGCTGCTGAAACTGCAGCAACTCTTGCGATATCTTCCTTGCCTGAAACCTTTCTTGCAGTCTTTAAAAGCTCTTCAACTGCAACGTCAACTGCCTTTTGGATTCCCTTTCTTACAATCATGGGATTTGCACCTGCAGCAACATTTTTTGCACCCTCTCTTACAAGAGCCTGCGCAAGCAAGGTTGCAGTGGTAGTTCCGTCGCCTGCAACGTCATTTGTTTTTGTTGCAACTTCTTTTACAAGCTGTGCGCCCATATTCTCAAATGGATCCTCAAGCTCAACCTCTTTTGCGATTGTAACACCATCGTTTGTAATAAGTGGTGCTCCGAATTTTTTATCCAACACGACATTTCTGCCCTTTGGTCCCAATGTTATTTTGACGGTATCAGCAAGCTGATCTATACCGCTCTGAAGTGCATGGCGAGCTTCTTCGCCAAACAAAATTTGTTTTGCCATATACTTTCATTCCTTTCTTTAGATAACCTTTGCCAAAATATCAGACTGGCGTAAAATCATATATTCCTCGCCATCTACCTTAACCTCTGTTCCTGCATATTTGGAAATGAGGACCTTGTCGCCTACTGCAACCTCCATAACAACGTTGTTGCCATCTACCATACCGCCAGGGCCTACTGCAACAATCTCTGCAACCTGTGGCTTTTCCTTGGCTGCACTTGCTAAGATAATTCCGCTTTTGGTTGTTTCCTCTGCCTCAAGCATTTTAATTACAACTCTGTCTGCCAATGGTTTAATGTTCATTTTTAAAAACCTCCTTTTATATAATATATAAGCTTCCGTCTTAATATCTGACTTTTCTGACAACAAAAAAAGCGTATTTTAAAAATTTTAAAAAAGCTTTTTTTGCTATCATTATCAGCACTCTATCAGCTTGAGTGCTAATATTAAATATTATACTTTTTTTTCCATATTATGCAAGCAAAGTATTCTGAAATTTTTTCGCTTTAGTTTCATTTATCCTTTATTTTCTTTTGTTTTCTTTTGTTTTCACCTTTTTTCTCTTAAAGTCTTAACTTACAAAGTTTTCAATGATTTTCACGCCCTCTTCAAGAGATAGTGCCTTTATTCCCTCTGCTAAAAGCTTTCTGTCCTCTTGGGGAAACATTTCCATGTTTATTTGTGCACTTTTGATTTCTTTTTTTATATCTCCCGAAACCTCATAAAGCTTTAATGTATTACCTTCACTTTGCAGATAATAATAAATCGGCTCAATAGCTTCTGTTGTTTTTGGATCTTCAGTGATGAC
>JAZURZ010000113.1:0-2700 GCA_045606465.1 Clostridia bacterium
GGGCCCTCCGACTTAGGCTACAATCCAGGAACCTTCTACTCCAATCAAAATGAAAAATGGAAAACCTTTGACGACATATACTCCCATATTAACGAGCGTCAGTATCCTACTTATAAAAATTTCCCCTGGATTATTACTGAATTTGCATCAAGCTCGGTGGGCGGCGACAAGGTTAAATGGATTAATGATATGTTCCAAGACATTGGCAAATATCCTAATATCAGAATGGCTTTTTGGTTTAACAGTGCTGATTATTATGTGGCTGATGATGGCAAAATCAAGCCTGCACGTCCCTATTGGCTGGATGAGAATAATAACACCTTAAATGCATTCAAAAATGGATTAAGTAAAAATAAATAAAAAATTTTCCGTCTTCATCAACAATTTTGAAGACGGATTTTTTTGATTTCCCGTCCTTACATTTGACATAAAGACTCAAATATAGTATAATTATCCTGCGAACTACATTTTGAATAATTCAGAATATAAATATTCTAAAATCATTTGTAACAAGAAAGGTTGAAAATAACATATGCCATATATTGAAACAAAAGTAAGCACACAAATTTCATCAGAAAATGAAATTCTTTTAAAGGAAGAATTTGCAAAAGCTATAGAAATCTTTCCAGGCAAAAGTGAAAGCTGGCTTATGCTTAATTTCGAAGACAATTGCAGACTGTGGTTTAAAGGTGATAACTCTTTGCCCTCTGCTTACATTGAGGTTAAGCTTTTAGGGGAAATTTCTTCTGTTAATGCAGAGCAGATGACAAAAAAAATATGCTCAATCATTGAAAAAATTCTTGGCATTTCACCATCCAGAATCTATGTAAAATATGAAGCGTGTGATACATGGGGCTGGAACGGAGGAAATTTTTAAAAAATGAGCATACCTGTTAAAAAAAATGAAGAATACATTGTTAATATAGACTCCATCTCCTCTGATGGCAATGGAATAGCGCATATTGATGGCTATACACTTTTTGTTCCCAATTCGGCTATTGGTGACATTGCAAAAATTTTGGTGGTAAAAACAAAATCGGGCTATGGTTATGGAAAAATATCAGAAATTCTTTCTCCCTCTCCCGACCGTGTTACACCCTTGTGCGAAGATTCACAAAAATGTGGAGGTTGCTCCTTTTCACATATTAACTATGCATCTCAAGCTAAACTAAAACGCAAATTTGTGGAAGATGCACTCTCTCGCATAGGTGGCATAAAAAACCCGAAAGTTTCTCAAATTATTGGCATGGAGGAGCCTTGTCGCTATCGCAACAAGATGGTTTTCCCCTTTGGGGTTGACACCTCGGGTGAAATTGTCTTTGGTTTTTTTAAAGAACGCAGTCACGATATTGTCCCCTTGTGCGACTGTCTTTTGGGCGATGAAATTAATTTTGAAATTTTAAATGCAGTAAAGCTTTACATGAAAAATTATAACGTCCGCCCATATAATGAAGAAACTCACACAGGCACAATCCGCAGAGTTTTTATAAGAAAATCGCACCACACAGGCGAAATTATGGTGGTGGTTTCTTCAAAAGAAAAAACTCTTCCCCATATTGAAGAACTGACAGATGCAATTTTAAGTTCAAGCAAAAACATCACAAGCATTTTTTTGAATATCAACAAGGAGAAAAATAATCTTGTCTTGGGCAACAAAAATATTCTTCTTTACGGAAATGCGGTAATTTGTGACCTTTTGTGCGGCTTAAAATATGAAATATCTCCCGACAGCTTCTTCCAGATAAACCCAATTCAAACCGAAAAACTTTACAAAACTGCTATTGACCTTGCAGATATTTCAAACGATGACACAGTTTTAGATATATACTGCGGCATTGGCACAATTTCTCTTTACGCTGCAAAATATGCAAAAAAGGTAATTGGTGTTGAAATTGTTCCCAAAGCAATAGAAAATGCAAAGAAAAATGCTTTAAATAATGGAATAAATAATGCAATTTTTTATGCAAGCGATGCACAAATGCTTGTTCCAAAGCTTATAGATGATGGAATAAATCCCGACATTGTAATTTTGGACCCTCCAAGAAAAGGCAGCGACCCCGAAACCCTGTCGGCTATTGCAAAAGCAAAACCCGCAAAAATTGTATATGTTTCCTGCAACCCTGCAACCCTTGCACGTGATGTAAAATTTTTAATAGAAAATGGCTATAGCTTTAAAAAAGCAGTCCCCGTGGATATGTTCCCTTTTACAACCCATGTGGAGACGTGTGTCCTTTTGTCCAAACTAAAATCGAGTAAGTCTGTTTCGATAGATTTAGACTTAGACGCATTGGAAACAACTGCTGCTGAGGTAAAGGCTACTTATGGCGAAATAAAAGAGTATATTTTAAATAAATATGGATTTAAAGTATCGTCCTTAAATATTGCCCAAGTAAAAAAAGAATGTGGTATCATTGAACGTGAAAACTTTAATAAGCCTTCTGGTAAATATCGTCAACCAAATTGTCCGAAGCATAAATTTGATGCAATAAAAGAAGCACTTGGACATTTTAAGATGATATAGTTCTTCCCTGTTAATTTAGAGTCTTATGTAAACAAACATAAGGCTCTTTTTTGTATAATTTTTTATGGAGAATTTCTCTAAAACTATTGAAAAATCAACATTTCTACGGTAACATAAACAAACTAAAAAAATATATGGAGAAAAGCAGTTATGAAGAAGAATATTTCTCAAAGCGATAT
>JAZURZ010000114.1:0-3090 GCA_045606465.1 Clostridia bacterium
AGCTCTTGAAAAAGGAAAGAAAATGAGATATACTACTATATAAATATTTAGATATACAGAGGTGTTATTTATGTACGATACAAAAAAAGGCTATGAGCTTGCGAAAGAGTATTATGCACAATATGGAATTGATGTAGATAAAATGATTAAAATTTGTGATGAAACTCCTATCTCCATGCATTGCTGGCAAGGCGATGATGTTAATGGTCTTGAGAAAAAAGAGGGAGGCTTAACAGGAGGAATTCAGACTACAGGAAATTATCCTGGAGCAGCAACAAATGCAGATGAGTTAAGAGCTGACATTAAAAAGGCTATGGAATATATTCCCGGAAAATTAAAGGTGAATTTGCACGCTTCCTATGTTGATACAGATGAGATAGTTGACCGTAATGAAATTGAACCCAAGCATTTTGAAAGATGGGTTAAATGGGCAAAAGAGTTGGGGGTAGGTCTTGATTTTAATCCTACATATTTTTCTCATCCCAAAAGTGAAAATGGAACCCTTTCGAATGCTGATCCCGAAATTCGCAAATTCTGGATTGAGCATGGTATCCGCTCTAGAAAAATAGGCGAATATTTCTATAAAGAAACAGGTATGCCTTGCGTTATCAATCATTGGACTCCCGATGGCGATAAGGAATTCCCTGTTGACACCATTTCACCAAGATTGAGATTAAAAGATAGCTATGACCAGATTTTTGATGCGACCAAAAATGTCAAAGGTGTTATAGACGGAATTGAATCCAAGGTATTTGGTATTGGTGTTGAAAGCTTTACCGCAGGCTCACACGAGTTCTGTCTGTCATATGTAATGAGCAAGGGTATTGACCATATTATTGCTACACTTGATACAGGACATTATCACCCAACAGAGATGGTTTCTGCAAAGCTTGGTGCAATATTTGCTTTTTCAAATGCTGTGCTTTTGCATGTTTCACGTCCTGTTCGCTGGGATTCTGACCATGTTGTTGCCATTGATGATGAAACAAAGGCAATCATGGAAGAGCTTGTTCGTCTTGGAAAGCTTGACAATACATACATTGCCACAGATTTCTTTGATGCATCAATCAATCGTATTGCAGCATGGGTAATTGGCTTAAGAAACACAAGAAAAGCTTTGCTTGCAGCTTTGTTGCAACCTGTTGATGCTATGAAAAAGGCAGAGGCAGATGGCGATGTAACAGCAAGACTTGCTATGACTCAGGAATTTAAAGCAGCACCCTTTAGCCTTGTATGGGATTATTATTGCGAAAAGGCAAATAAGGGTATAGGACTTTCATGGCTTGATGAAGTAAAGAAATATGAAAAAGAGGTTCTTTTGAAAAGATAAAGGATATAAAAAATGAAAATAGGAGTTATTGACGCAGGTGGCGGATTAAGGGGGATTTATGCAACAGGTGTGTTTGATACTCTTTTGGAGCTTGGAATAAATTTTGATATAGGTCTTGGTGTGTCGGCAGGAAGTGCAAATATTACGACATATATGGCAGGACAACAAAAAAGAAATTACAGGTTCTATATGGATTACTCGGGCAGGAAAGAATACATGAGCCTAAGGAATTTCATAAAAAAGGGTTCTTACATGGATTTGGACTATGCCTATGGAACAATTGCAAATTCCGATGGAGAAGACCCTTTGGACTATCCTTCTTTTGCAAAAAATCCTGCCGAATTTGTTATTGTTGCAACCAATGCAATTACAGGCGAGGCAAAATATTTTGATAAAAAGGACATAAAGCAAGACAATTATGATGTCTTAAAAGCATCGTGTACCTTGCCATTTGTGTGCAGACCCTACATAGTTGATAATATTCCATATTATGATGGTGCGATGAGCGACCCTATTCCTTTAGAAAAAGCATTTTCGCTTGGCTGCGACAAGGTAGTTTTAATTCTTACAAAACCGAGAGATTTTCAAAGGACCTCAAGACAGGATGAAAAGCTTGCGGCAAGAATTAAAAAAGAATATCCTAAATCAGCTGAGGGTTTGTGTCTTCGTGCTAAAAGGTATAACGAAGGTGTGGCTTTTGCAAAAGAATCAGAAAGGCAAGGCAAGGTTTTAATTGTTGCACCCGATGACACTTGCGGCATGAGCACCCTTTCAAGAAAGGCTGATGCAATGCAGAGTATGTATGAAAAGGGGAAAAAGGATGCTTTAAAAATTCCGGATTTTTTAAAAGAATAAAAAACGAAGAACGATTTATAAAATTGACTTATAAATCGTTCTTTTTATTGGCAGAACAAATGCCATATCACAATTATGAAAGGAAAAGGCAGAAAACATTGTTGTGTATCTGCCTTTTTATACAGCAAAATGTGTGCTGGTTGATATTTTTTGTTGTGGTTTTTATTTTTGTCAGTCTAAAATTTTCCCGTCTGTGCTTACTATAACAACATTCCATGGAATAAATTTCCCACTGTTCATAAGGGCGGTCTTTACTGCCTCTTCTATGCCTTTGCAGCAGGGGACCTCCATGCGTACAACCGTCACACTTTTAATGTCGTTGTTTGCAATTATTTCGGTTAGCTTCTCGGCATAATCAACCATATCAAGCTTGGGGCAACCAATAAGAGTAATTTTATTTTTTATAAAATCATTATGAAAATTTGCATAAGCATAGGCTGTGCAATCTGCAGCAACCAAAAGCTTTGCTCCATTAAAATATGGCGCATTGGTGGGAACAAGTTTAATCTGAACAGGCCATTGGGAAAGCATACTTTGCATCTTAACATCACTATTACAAATGGGAGAAAAATCTCTTTGTATAGTTTTGGAATTTGTTCCGGGACAACCACAAGGCAAAGGTGACTTTGGTGATTGTGATTTTTTAACCTCTTCCTCATTATAAGCAAGTGCTTCTCGTTCTTCAAAGGTTATAGCGCCTGTGGGGCAGGCAGGAAGACAATCTCCAAGCCCGTCGCAGTAATCTTCTCTTAAAAGCTTTGCCTTGCCATTTATCATACCTATTGCACCCTCGTGACATGCATTAACACAAAGGCCGCAACCATTACATTTTTCTTCATCAATTTTTATTATTTTTCTGATCATTTTTAAAAACCTCCTATTGACTTTCTGACATTATTATAATA
>JAZURZ010000115.1:0-9000 GCA_045606465.1 Clostridia bacterium
TCCTTTTCCTCGCAAAGCAAGAGCTTGCCATTATGCAATCTGTAAGCTTTCCTTCTGATATTTCATCAATAAAAAGCTCCACGGTTTTCATATTTGAAACCGAGGTTGTGTTAAGACCATAATCTATTTTGGATTTTCTTATTTTTTCCTCATCAATAACTGCATCAAGAGTCTGTTTAAAAGGAAGTGTCTGCAATCCATTTTTTTGTATAATTTCTTTGATAATCGGGAGTATATTTTTATAATCAAATAAATTTTCCCCGACAATAGCGTCGGGGTCTAATTTAATAACATCCTTTATTTTTATATTTTTCCAAAGCTCAATTGCTTTTTCAAAATCTCCCTGTGCAAACAGTGCTCCGTTCACCGAGCCTATAGAGGTTCCCACAATAGCTGCAACCTCAATTTCAAGCTCTTCTAACGCCTTAAAGACGCCTAAATGATATGCCCCTCTTGTACCTCCGCCTGCTAATGCAAGGCCCCATTTTTTGCCCAAAGCTACAACTCCTTTTTAAAAAGCATATAAAGCAAATCTTTAAGCACAAAGCTTCAACCCTTCAATATTTTTAAATTTATTTAGGATTTACAATATCACGCCAATCCAAGTCTCCTCTGTCAAGGCCATGAATTAAAACCTCGGCTGTGGCAAGATTGGTTGCCATGGGAATATTATGCATATCGCAAAGTCTTAACAAATTTGATATGTCGGGCTCATAATTTTCCGGAGTCAGAGGATCTCTGAAAAAGAGTACAAGATCTATTTCATTATATGCCACTCTTGCTCCAATTTGCTGTTCTCCGCCCTGAGAACCCGGCAAAAATCTGTAAACTTCCATGCCTGTATTGTCTATTATAAGCTTTCCGGTTGTATCAGTTGCATACAAAGAATGCTTACTTAAAATTCCTTTATATGCAATACAAAATTGTGCCATCAGCTCTTTCTTTTTATCATGCGCAATCAATGCTATATTCAAAATATCTCCTCCCCGAACCATACTGTATTATACATTATATCAAAAAACAACATATTTGTAAAGTTTTTTTTGAAATTTATGGCAATAATTCATCAAAATCACCAAAATCTGTACTTTCTTCGTTTAATCTGAAATATTCGTCGAATATATCTTTTGCTACATATGCAGCGTTTGCACCTGTTGCGCCTTTTTCTATTACTACTGCAACCGCTATTTCAGGCTCATCAAAGGGAGCAAAAGCAATAAACAAGGCGTTATCCGATTTGTTTTTGCCTACCTGAGCAGTTCCTGTCTTTCCTGCAATTTCTATAGGATAATTTTCAAAAACTGTACTTGCAGAGCCTTCATCTGCCACTCCATACATTCCCTTTTTAACTGCGGTCATTGTCTTTTCACTTACTTGTATTTCATTCAAAATCTGTGGTTGTGTTTCTTCTATAAGTTCTCCGTCAACTGACGAACGCACGCTTTTTATTATATGAGTCTGATACAATTTCCCATTATTGGCAATCGCCGCTGTATAATTTGCAAGCTGTATAGGAGTAAAGGAAGAGTAAGACTGTCCTATTGCAGTTTGTATAACATCGCCCGGATACCATTTCGAGTCATCTCCCGAAGCTGTACGGCTTTTTTTATATTCGGGGTTTGACATGGCTCCCTTTGCTTCATCCGGGATTTCAATTCCTGTCACCTCTCCAAGACCATACATTTTTGCATATTCATTCATTTGTTCAATTCCGCATCTTCTTCCTGCTTCGTAAAAATAGCAGTTACACGAATCACCTATAGCCTGAGAAATATTCACCATTCCATGGGTTTCCTTTTTTGTTATCCATATCCAGCATTTAGGCTTATAGTCATTGTAATAGTCATAAATTCCATTACATACTAATCTTTCTTCTGTCGTAACCGCTCCGCTTTCCAATGCCGCAATTGCTATAAGAGGTTTTAATGTGGAGCCCGGAGTATATGTTCCGCTTATCGCTCTATTCCATATAGGTTTTGCTTTATTTTCTATAAGTGTTGAATAATCCTTGTTAAAAGTTTCAGGGTTATATGTGGGATAGTTTGCACATGCTAACACGTCACCATTTTGCACGTCAATCACAACCGCAGCACCTGCATCTGCACCCCTATGCGAGAATTGTGCAATTCTATTTTTTAAAGATTCCTCTGCCGCAAGCTGCAAGTCAGCATCAATAGTAAGAGTAACATAATTTCCCGCAACAGCAGGGACATCTTCCAATGTGATTTCATCATTGTCATTTAAATCCTGTATCACATTCTTTTTGCCATCTGTGCCCCTCAATTCGCTTTCCTTCAGCTTTTCAATTCCCCTTTTTCCTACAAGGTCATTATAGCCATAACCTTTATATTTTAACTCCTCATACTCCTCTTTGTTCATTTTTCCCATACCCCCGAGAATATGAGATGCAAGGGTTTGGTATTCATAATTTCTAAAATACTCACGACTTACATAAACACCAGGAAAATCATTTTGCCGCTCCTTTATTTTTGTTATTACATCGATTGTTACATCTTCGGCAATAGTATATGGATTGGTTGCAGAAAAGCCATTTATATCTGCATCATATCTCAAGCCAACAATAGCTCTTGCCTCATCCTCGGTGTATTCATCACCTATATAATATACATTTTTTTTGTAATACTCCATAACCTCTTTGGCGTTCATATCAGAGGTTATTTTCTTTCTTTCTAAAAACCACTCGGATTTTTCATCATCTGTAGAGCCATCAGAATTTTCATCTGAAAAAGCATAATTGTAGGGGGCGTAGCTCAAAGGAAGGGTATCCTGATATGTGTAGCCACAACTTTTTAATATGTTTAAAAGCTCTAAAATCATTTTGTTAAATTCCTTTGATTTTGCCCCTGTTTTTTGCATCTTCAAAGAATATCCCACACGATTTGTTATTAACGGTCTTCCGTATCTGTCAAGAATTTCGCCTCTTGGTGCTTCATCAATTGTAGTGGTGCTGACCCTTTGAATTGAAGATTTTTTATATTCCGCACCATGTATCATTTGAAGAGAAAAAAGCCGAACTATTATTGCTGCCATCATTAAAAACACAATTATTTTTATTATAAGTACACGTTTTTTTGGCATTTTATAGCTTTCCCTCCTTCTTTATATTTTTTATTGATTTTATCTTCTTATAATTTTTCTTTTAGGATACAAAATCTTTTTCACTAAAGGATTTATTAATATTGCAACAGCACTATTATAAATCGCTGTAGGAATTATTATAGATTTTAAGGCTTTTATATACTCCATATCCTGAAAAAGATTTCTGCTTATTAAAAAATAAATACTGCTTTGTGCAAATGAAAAAACAAAAGTTATTGGTATTATCATAAAAATTTTGTCCCTGTAAATAAGTTCTCCCATTCCCACAATTATTAAAGTGGTTATTGTGTAAAAAACTATATAAAATCCAGGATTTGTTAGTGTTGAGTCCATTATAGCTCCGCATATTATTGCTACAAAAATATAATGCGAAAACCTTTTTTCATGCATTGCAATACACAAGGTAAATACATATAACAACTCAGGTATTATTCCGCCAATTCTCACAAATTCGCCAAAAACAGTTCCTAAAAGCCACAGAAGAAATATCCATACAAAAAATTTAATCTTTTTCATTCTTCTTCCACTCCTGACTCCTCATCAGTTTCAAGCGTCTGGCTCTCTATTTGCTCATCAGAAATATTTTCTTCCGCATCATCAGCTATAGGCACAAGGGTCGTTTGGGGAGGCTCATTGTTCTTTTCTTCCTCCTCAATTTCCTGCATCACTTCATCTTTGTCATATCTTGACATTTCCCAACGAGTCACAACAAGCACCTCATATAAATCCTGAAAATCAACAGCGGGTTGAATAATTGCCTTTACAAGCTCTCCTGTATTGTTAAACTCTATTTCTTCAATTCTTCCTACCGAAAGTCCCGGCGGATAAACCCCACCCAGTCCTGAGGTTTCTAGCATATCTCCATTTATTACCGAGGTTTGTCTTAAAATATAATCAAGCTTAAATCTTCTTTTCTTTAAAAGCTCACTATCTCCCTCGGCTATCCCTGAATCTCCTGTCCTTGTAAGCTTTACCCCAACTGCGTTGGAGGAATCTAAAACCGTAGAAACTCTCGCCCAATTTAATCCTACTTCGCTTATTTTTCCTACAAGACCGCTTTCGGTTATAACAACATCCGAAACCTTTATTCCATCCTTACTTCCTTTATTTATCATAAGCGAATAAAACCAATTCTGAGGCTCATGTGCCACTATTTTTGCGGCTACAGTTTCGCAATTTGTAAGCTCATCAGAAAGGTCTAAAAGCTTTTTTAATCTTGTATTTTCCTTTTTGTATTCCTCTTGATTTCGTGCTTCCTTTTTTAAAGTTGCAAGCTCACTTTTGAGTCTTTCATTTTCTTCTTTAAAGTCCTTCATTTCCGATATATATTGTGCAAAATTTTTTATCGGTCTGCTTATTGTAACCACCGCAGTCTGGACAGGAGAAAAAATTGTATTTATAACATTTGCCACAGGGTTATTCCCCGTTTTTGAAAGCACCATTAAAATCGCTGCTGCTATAACAACACCTATTATAGCTATAAGAGCACTTTTTTTAAATTTTGACACCCTTTATCACTTCCAATTTCCATATGTTAAAAATTTTATCCTCTCACTATAAGAGATGACCTTTTTATTATTTTTTCATTTTCTCCTGCAGGTATTGTTCCTAAAGCAACACAATCGAGAGGATTTTCAGCAATCCTCACAGGCAGTCCTGTTATTGCATTTATAAGCTTGTCTAAGTTTCGTATCAGGGATGTACCGCCTGTCAATACAATCCCATTTTCCATAATATCTCCTGCAAGTTCGGGAGGAGTTTCCTCCAATGTCGATGTTATTGCTGATATTATCTCACGCAAAGGCTCTGCCATTGCTTCTCTTACTTCAGATGATAAAATTGTTATATTTTTGGGCAGACCGCTTATCATATCTCTGCCCTTTATTTCATAGGATTCCTCATTGTCATATGCAGTTGCTGAACCTATTGCTATTTTTATCTCCTCTGCAGTTCTGTCGCCCACGGTGAGATTGTGTGCATATTTTATATAATTTGATATAGCATTATCTATTGCATTTCCTGCAACTCTTAAGGATTTTGAAACAACAATTCCGCTCAAGGATACAACCGCCACCTCGGTTGTTCCCCCTCCTATATCTACTATCATATGTCCTATTGGCTTATCCACCGAAATTCCCGCACCAATAGCTGCCGCCATAGGCTCTTCCAAAATTAAAATGTCCTTTGCACCAGCGGCAAGTACTGCATCCTCAACTGCACGCTTTTCTACATTTGTAATTCCTGATGGTACACAAACTGTAACCCTGGGTTTCATAAGACCTTTTTTTCTGCCACAGGCTTGCTTTAACAAAAATCTTATCATCTCCTGCGTAACCTCAAAATCAGCAATTACTCCATCCTTCATAGGGCGGATTGCAATTATATTATCAGGGGTTCTTCCAAGCATTTCATTTGCCTGATTTCCCACCGCAAGAACCTGTCCGTCATTTTTATCTATCGCAACCACCGAAGGTTCTCTTACAACTATGCCCAACCCGTCAAGATACACCAAGGTATTAGCTGTTCCCAAATCAATTCCTATATTTTTTCCAAACTTCAAAAAGGGAAACATATGGCTCATAAAAAATTCTCCATTTCTTGATATTTTTACATTATTTCTTCTTCAAACTCAGCCTCAAGAATTTTGCAAAGCTTAGACAAAGGAAGTCCCACAACATTTGAATAATCGCCATCTATTTTTTCTACAAGTACAGCGCCTTTCCCTTGTATTCCATATCCTCCTGCTTTATCCATAGGCTCTTTTGTTTTTATATATTTTTTTATCAGTTCTTCAGTCAAGTCATTAAATTTCACAATGGTTTTTTCAAATCCTGCAACCGAAAAGCTGTCGCAAAGACGCATAACACATACACCTGTATAGACCTCATGGCATCTTCCCGAAAGCATTGTAAGTATGCTTTTTGCATCTTCCTCGTCTTTTGGTTTTCCCAATATTTTGCCATCGCATACCACCACTGTATCAGCTGCTATTATTATATTGTTTTTATTTCCCAATCTTGTTAAAGCCTCAGCGGCTTTTGCTGCTTTTATAAGCGCAAGCTCCTCCACATAAAGATGTACCGGAACATTTTTGTCCACCTTATCCTCATCTGCATCTGTCACAAGAATATCAAATTTCATTCCTATCTGCTCAAGAAGTTCCTTTCTTCTTGGCGATGCCGATGCCAAAACAAATTTTTCCACTTACTACCCCTCCAAAACACAAGCAATATTATTTTTCCCATAATTTTACTCTTTTATTCTGCCCCTCGATAATAATGACCTCTTGTAAAGGTATTCTCCGGCAGTTTGATGCCATCTTTTTCGCCATCAAAGGCTTTTTTATAAAGAGAAAGTATTTTTTTGCATTCCTCAAAGCTTTCATCAGTAAAAGAAAAATTATATATGCTAACAGGCAATTTTTTTATATCCCAAAGCTTGTCTGCCATATAGACAGGTTTTGAATTATAAAGCTCTGCATAGCACCCCGGTGCACAAATCAGGGGAAATTCTTCTTTGTATCTATCCTTTAAATAATGCTTTTCTCCGCACGAAGAATAGGCTCTTACAGGGCAGTTTTCCATGACCATCAAAGGAAGTTTTCCATAAATTGTAATCTGCAAAGGTGTATATTCCTTAAAGGAAGCCACATCTCCCATATTAAGTTCGCATGACACCTCTAAGCTTTTTAAATTCTTATAAAATTCAACGCTTGCATTATTATATATATTGAGTCGTGCTCCTCCATAACAATCAACATCCGAAAAGGCTTTTAATTGACCTATATTTGAAACAAGCACTCCATCCTTTACATTATATTCTTTTTTATCCTTTTTTCTCCATATCGGAGGAAGAAGTGTGACAACCTTTCTTTCGGGAGCCATTTTCTTTATGCTTTCTACCAATTCCGACGGTGCATATATAATTGGAACATCAAACTCCATTACAGCCTGTGCTTGTTTTATATTTCGCACCTGTGCCGAAAACATTTTTTTGCTTTTTACAATTTTTTCTTTCTTTTTTTCAATGTTTACAACACGTCTTAAGTTTACCTTTGCCCTTTCTTTTTCCAATAGTTCAACCGCACCTCTTCTGAGTGCATTTATCTCGGAAATTGGAAGGCTTATATTTTCAGACATTGTTATTTGCAAAGCTCCTATCTTAAAAGGAGTATTGCCAAGCTTTGAAAGCTGCTTTTTAATTCTTTCTTCGCTAAGGGGAAGGTTCTGGGCTTTTTGCACTTTTTCTTCTCCCTTTACTGTCACTATATTATAATCTGAATCAGTCATTGTAATTTCGGGATATTCCCCTATTTTACAGCTTAAATATATATCAGTTGATATTTTTCTTTCATTTGCATCGGGACGGCATCTTTTTATCACTTCATCAGAGAATATATTTTCTGACACATTCCCAGGATTTTTTACACTCATCATTTCCCTGCCCGGTCTATTTTTAAAATAAGAATTTGTAAACCCGCTTCTGTTAAAGGCATTTTCAAGCTCTTTTTTGTCTTTTTCCGATGCAGTATTTAAAATCTTTTTATACTTCGAATACACGCCCGTTACCGCCGCAACATATTCAGGGCGTTTTAATCTTCCCTCAATTTTCAAGGAGGTAACTCCTGCTGCTTTGAGCAATTTTAACTCATCTACAAGCTCCAAATCCTTAGGGCTAAGTAAATATCCATTCTCAACACATTTACCCTTTTTTATTAATTCATAGGGAAGCCTGCAGGGTTGTGCACACATGCCTCTATTTCCGCTTCTTGCACCTATAATACTGCTCATAAGGCATTGTCCCGAGTAGCACATACACAAAGCTCCATGAACAAAAACCTCAATTTCAACATCGGAATTTTTGCAAATTTCTTTTATTTCCTCAAAAGAAAGCTCTCTTGACAAAACCACCCTCGAAAAGCCCTGCTCACACAAAAACTTTACTGCATCCAGCGATGCCGCCGTCATTTGTGTACTTGCATGAAGAGGAAGGTCGGGAAACATATCTTTTATTATTTTCGCCATGCCTATATCCTGAATTATCAGAGCATCAATTCCCATTTCATTAAGTTCTGCAACATAGGCTAAAAATTCTTCTCTTTCTTTTTCCTTTATCAGAATGTTTGCGGCAACATGCACTGCCACACCTCTTATATGGCAATAGTCAACCCATTTTTTCATTTCTTCGGAGGAAAAATTTTTTGCAGACTGCCTTGCCGAAAACTTACTTCCGCCTATATAAACTGCGTCTGCTCCACTTTGAACTGCAGCAATCAAAGCATTGTAAGAGCCGGCAGGTGCAAGTATTTCCATAACTTTTCCTCCTCTTTTTAATATTTTTTTAAATATTACATATTATCAAGCATATCAAGAATTTCCTTTTCCTTTATCTCATACTCCCGCTTGATTTTTTCCTCACGTTCCTTACTTTCGCTTTTTATAAGTTCTAATTCCTTCTCAAGACGTTTTATATTATTTTCTGCCTTGGAAAGCTCTTTTGAATATTCCACAAGCTGACTTCTTATGTGACTGTTTTCTTCCTCGGCTTTGGCATTTTTAAAATTTTTATAATTGTTGCTTTCTTCCTTTAAGCTCATAAGTTCATCGCACATATTCAAGGATGCAAGAACTGCCGCAGAATAAAAATCAAGCTTTGGATTTTCCTCTATGAAATTTTTCAGCCTTTGCTCGGTTTCCTTTGCTACCTTTACAAGATAGTCAACTTTTTTGTCGGATACAAGCTTATATTTTCGTCCCATAATATCAACCGAAACTCTGTTTCTGAGCATTTTTATGCGCCTCCTTTTTCTTTTTTTGTGTAAAGTTTTTTACTTGTCACTCTTTGTGTTTTTCTCAAATTTTATTATACTACTTTTTTCTT
>JAZURZ010000116.1:0-6905 GCA_045606465.1 Clostridia bacterium
TATCGATTTTACGAAAGTAAAAATATCGAGCAAACGAAGTTTGCATATCGACAAAAAGACTTGCATCTAAACCTTATATGTCGCAATAACCTAAAAATGATTGGCATCCAGATTATCCAGTCTTTATATAATGAGTTCAAGTGAAACTTGAACTCAGCTAAATTCGCTAACGCGAGCTAAATTGAACAAGTTCAGCTAAATTGCCTTGCGGCAGCTAAATGTGCTTCGCACGCTTAAAGCGAATTTAATTTAGCTACTCCAAAGGAGTAATTTAGCTATGGAGTAAGGCGGAATAATTTAGCTTTGCAACTTGTTGCAAAATTTAGCTAAAACAAGTTGCATCTAAACCTTATGCCTCGCAGTTGCGTTGCATAGCAACGCAGCTAAATTCGCTAACGCGAGCTAAATTGAACAAGTTCAGCTAAATTGCCTATGGCAGCTAAATGTGCTTCGCACGCTTAAAGCGAATTTAATTTAGCTACTCCAAAGGAGTTATTTAGCTATGGAACGAAGCGGAATAATTTAGCTTTGCAACTTGTTGCAAAATTTAACTAAAACAAATTGCATCTAAACCTTATGTGTCGCAATTTTATAAAAATCAATTCAAAGTGCATGAGAAAGGAGGAGGATTTATGGCGCTTTATACCATTTCAGATTTACATTTGCCATTGGGAGTGGATAAGCCAATGGATATTTTTGGGAAAAGCTGGGAAGGATATGTTCAAAAGCTTCAAACTAACTGGCAGCAGGTTATAAGACCTGATGACGTGGTAGTGTTGCCAGGGGATTTTTCATGGGCAATGTATATTGATGATGCCAAAAAGGATTTTGAATTTTTAAAAAGTCTTAACGGAACGAAAATTCTCCTCAAAGGGAATCATGATTATTGGTGGGAAACCATGAGTAAAATGAAAAGATTCACAAAGGAAAATGCTTTTTCGGATGTGCTTTTTTTGCAAAATAATTCCTACGAATATAAAAATATAAGTATTTGCGGAACAAGAGGCTGGAATTTGCCAATTTCGCCTCACTTGGGAGAGGATGACAAAAAAATTTATAAAAGAGAAGCAGAGCGACTTAAACTATCGCTTGAATCTGCAAAAAAAGAAAATGAAAAGATAGTATTTATCCATTTTCCTCCAATAAGCAAGGATTGCACAGAAAATGAATTTACAAGGCTTTTTGAAAATTTTGGTGTTAAAAAATGCATATATGGACATCTTCACGCAAAGAGTTCTCAAAACGCCTTGACAGGTGAGATTTCGGGGGTAGAGTATTTGTTGGTTTCGTGTGATTATCTTCAATTTACCCCTGTAAAATTATCAGATTAGCACAAAAAGTATTTTTATCATTTTAAATTTTTTCAAAACACATTGCATTTTCAAAATTATTGTGATATAATCAGTTGTATATGTTAGAGCATAGGAAATATATGCTAAAATAAAAACTAAGGAGGCTTTACAGGATGGCTGTAAAAACAGAACAAGTAGAAAAAAATCTTGTAAAATTAACATTTGAGGTTTCTGCAGAAAAGTTTGAAGAAGGGATGCAGAAAGCCTACCAGAAGAATGCAAAAAAAATTAATATTCCCGGTTTCAGAAAGGGAAAAGCATCTCGTGCAATGATAGAAAAATATTATTCAGCAGAAATTTTTTATGATGATGCTATAAATTATATTCTTCCTGATGCTTATGATGAGGCACTTAAAGAATCAGGAGTTGATGCAGTTGCAAAGCCTGAAATTGATGTGGAGGAAATCAAAAAGGGCGAGCCGGTTGTGTTTACTGCGTTGGTAACAACTAAGCCTGAGGTGAAGCTTGGAAAATATAAAGGTGTAAAAATTGATAAAATAGAGCATATTGTAACAGATGAGGACATAAATAACGATATTGAGGTAACAAGAAACAGAAATGCAAGAATTATCACTGTTGAAGACAGAGCTGTTGAAAATGGCGATATTGCAGTTATAGATTTTGAAGGCTTTACAGATGGGGTGGCATTCCCCGGAGGCAAAGGCGACAACTATGACCTTGAAATTGGTTCAGGAAGCTTTATCCCGGGCTTTGAGGAGCAGCTTGTTGGTGCCGCTATAGGTGCTGAGGTTGAAGTAAATGTTACATTCCCAGAGGAGTATCATGCGCCCGAACTTGCAGGAAAGCCTGCTTTGTTTAAGGTAAAGGTTAATGAAATAAAGAAAAAGGAACTTCCTGAACTTGATGACGATTTTGCATCAGAAGTAAGTGAGTTTGAAACCTTTGAAGAATACAAAAACAGCGTAAAGGAACGCTTGGAAAAGGCAGCAGAACAAAGAACAAAGGGTGAAATTGAGGACGCCTGTCTTGAGGCTGCAGCCGAGACCTGCGAGGTGGACATTCCTAAAGCTATGGTTGATGCAAGAATAGACAGAATGATAAATGATTTTGCACAACGTCTTGCATATCAGGGCATGAATATTGACCAATATTTGCAATATACAGGCTCAAATCTTGATGCTATGCGTGAAAATTTCCGTGAACGTGCAGAGAAGGAAGTAAAAATTTCTCTTCTTCTTGAAAATGTTGCAAAGGCAGAGGGCTTAAAGGCTAATCCTGAAGAGATTGAGGATAAAATTGTAGAAATGGGTAAAATGTATAACATGGAGCCCGAGAAGCTTAAAGAGGTTTTAAGACCTGAAGACATGGAAGGCATTGAAAACGAAATTGAATTTTCAAAGGCTATTGAAATTATTGTAAATAATTCAGTAATGAAGAAAAAATAATTAAAGAATTTAAGGGCGTAGGTGTAAAGCTTTAAAAAGCTTCTTGATGTTTTTTTTTCAGAAAGGAATGATTTAAATGAGTTTAGTACCTATGGTTGTTGAGCAGACAGGAAGAGGAGAGCGTTCATACGACATTTTCTCAAGACTGCTGGAGGACAGAATTATATTTTTAAGTGATGAGGTAAATGATGCTACTGCAAGCTTAGTTGTGGCACAGATGTTGTTTTTGGAAGCAAAGGACCCTGATAAGGATATCCAGCTCTACATTAATAGCCCCGGTGGCTCAATAACAGCAGGCATGGCAATTTATGACACTATGCAATATATAAAGTGTGATGTTTCCACTATATGTGTTGGTATGGCAGCAAGCATGGGAGCATTTTTGCTCGCAGCAGGAACAAAGGGAAAAAGATTTGCCTTGCCAAACAGTGAGATTATGATTCATCAACCTTTAGGCGGAATGCAGGGTCAGGCTACTGATATGCAAATCCATGCAGAAAGAATTATAAGAATTAAAAAGCACTTGAATGAAATATTAAGCGAGCGTACAGGTCAGGAAATTGATGTAATCATGGCAGATACCGAGCGTGACAACTTTATGTCAGCAGAACAAGCAAAGGCATATGGCTTAATAGACGAGGTTATATCAAGAAAATAAAAAATGTGCATTTGCGCAAGAGAAAAGTTTAAAAAAGCGTATTCCGTGTCTTAAAAAACAGCGGAATACGCCGCTTTGTCTTAAATGATGTTTTTTAAAAGTAAAGTGACAGATTTTGTTTTGTGGGTAGTTTTGCCCATGAAAATTTCTCAATGTCGGAAAGGAATTGAAAATATATGGCAAAAAAAGAAGATAAATCGCAATTTATATGCTCCTTTTGCGGCAAGGGCGAAGATGAAGTACAAAAATTGGTGCAGGGTCCGGGAGTATATATCTGTAATGAGTGTATATCACTTTGCAATGGAATTATTGGCGGAGAATATGACACTAACACATATGATGCAGATATGAAGGATTTGCCAAAGCCGAGAGAAATAAAAGAGGTTCTTGACCAATATGTAATAGGTCAGGAGGAGGCAAAAAAAATTCTTTCGGTTGCGGTCTATAACCATTATAAGAGAATAGAACACAACAATATAGGAAAGGATGTTGAGCTTCAAAAGAGTAATATTCTGCTCATAGGTCCTACCGGCTCGGGAAAAACTTTTCTTGTTCAGAATTTAGCAAGAATATTAAATGTTCCCTTTGCCATAGCCGATGCAACTACCCTTACAGAGGCAGGATATGTGGGCGAAGATGTTGAAAATATTCTCTTAAAGCTTATACAAGCAGCAGATTATGATATTGAAGCGGCAGAAAAAGGAATTATCTATATTGATGAAATAGATAAAATTGCAAGAAAGTCAGAAAATGTTTCCATAACAAGAGATGTAAGCGGTGAGGGTGTTCAGCAGACTCTTTTGAAGGTTTTAGAGGGAACTGTTGCATCTGTTCCTCCGACAGGCGGAAGAAAGCATCCCCATCAGGAGTTTATACAAATAGACACCACAAACATTTTGTTCATATGTGGCGGAGCTTTTGATGGCATAGAAAAAATAATAGGAAACAGAGTCGGTAAAAAAGGTCTTGGCTTCGGAGCGGATATATCAGGAAAAAGAGAGGAAAATATCAACGAGCTTTTAAAACAAATAGCTCCTCAGGATTTGTTAAAATTCGGACTTATCCCTGAATTTATTGGCAGACTTCCCATTATTGCAAAGCTTGACCAGCTGGATTGCGATGCACTTATAAAAATTCTTACAGAACCCAAAAATGCTTTGGTCAAGCAATATAAGGCATTGTTTGAAATTGACAATGTGGATTTGGAATTTGATGAGGATGCAGTTGTTGAGATTGCAAAAAAAGCAATCAAGAGAAATACAGGAGCGAGGGGCTTGCGTTCCATAATTGAGGAAACCATGACAGATATCATGTTCGAGGTTCCCTCTGATGAAAGTATAAGAAAATGTATTGTAACAAAAGAATGTATAACAAAAGATGCTCAGCCAAAGCTCTTGGGAGAAGCTGAAGAACGAGGAGCATAAAAAATCAACGGCAGAGAGGTCTTAAAATAAATTAAGGCTTTTTTGCCGTTTTTTAACTTACAAAGCTATAAGGGTTGGAGGATACTAAAAGATGCTTGTTTCGGAAAATTTGTCGGTGAATAAGGAAAATCACCTTGTAATCGGAAAAAACGACACAGTTGAGCTTGCAGAAAAATTCGGAACACCGTTGTATGTGCTGGATGAAGAGCTTATAAGAAAAAATTGCAGAATATACAAAAATGCAATGGACAAATATTATGACAATAATGGCTTGGTTTTATATGCAAACAAGGCTCTTTGTACACTGCATATGTGCAAAATAGCAAAAGAAGAGGGACTTGGCATGGATGTAGTGTCGGGAGGCGAGTTATATACTGCCATAAAAGCCGATTTTCCTACTGATAAGCTATGCTTTCATGGCAATAATAAAACAAAAGAAGAACTAAAAATGGCGGTAGAAAATAATGTGGGCCATGTAATAGTTGATAACATATACGAGCTTGAAAGCCTTAATGAAATTGCAGGAGAATATAACAAAATTCAAAATATAATGTTCAGAATAAAGCCGGGTATAGAAGCACATACTCATAGCTTTGTTCAGACAGGACAGATAGACTCAAAATTCGGAGTTGCACTTGAAAATGGCGAGGCATTTGAAATTATAAAAAAAGCAAAAGACATGAAAAATGTAAAGGTTACGGGAGTGCATTGCCATATAGGCTCACAAATTTTTGATATTGAGCCTTTTTGTGAAGCTGCAGAGGTCATGATGAATTTTATAGGCGACTTAAAGGATAAGCTTAACCTTGAAATAAAGGAGCTTAATCTTGGCGGGGGCTATGGAATTGTCTATACCGATGCAGATGACCCTGTAGAGTATGATGCATATATTAAAAAGGTTTCTTCTGTTGTAAAAAGTGTTGCAAAAAAAAGAGGACTTGCTCTTCCTTTTATATTCATGGAGCCGGGACGTTCAATAGTTGCATCGGCAGGAATTACTCTTTATACAGTCGGCGGAGTGAAGGACATAAAAAACGTAAGAAAATATGTGTCGGTTGACGGTGGCATGGCAGACAATCCAAGATATATTATGTATGAGTCGCAATATAGTGCGGTGGTTGCAAATAAAGTCGTGAGCAAAGAAAAGGAAAAAATCACCTTGGCAGGAAAATGCTGTGAATCAGGCGATATACTAATAAAGGACGTAATGCTTCCTCAAATTGAGGTGGGAGATAAAATAGCAGTTCTTGCAACCGGCGCATATAACTACTCAATGTCCTCTAACTATAACAGGATACTGCGCCCGGCAATTGTTGCAGTAAATAATGGTGAGGCAAGAGTGGTTGTTAAAAGAGAAACTTATGAAGATATTATAAGAAATGATGTTATATAAAGGGAGGAAAATTTATGGTAAAAGCAGTCATTTTTGATTTGGATGGAGTTCTGGTTTCAACTGATGAAATGCATTTTAAAGCATGGAGCAAATTGGCAAAGGAAATTGGAATTACAACCTTTACAAAGGAGGACAATATCCGTCAGCGTGGCGTGAGCAGAATGGCATCATTGGAAATTGTTCTTGAAAAAAGTGATAAAAATTTCTCGGAAGAAGAAAAAATTGAGCTTGCCGACAGAAAAAATGGATATTATTGCGAAATGCTTTCAAGCCTTACGCCTGATGATGTTTTAGATGGAGCATTGGAGTTTTTAAAATATCTTAAGAAAAATAATATAAAAACAGCAGTTGGCTCTGCAAGTAAAAATGCACCCGTAATATTGGAAAAGACAGGACTTTTAGAACATCTTGACGCTATAAGCTGTGGTCTTGATGTAACAAAATCCAAACCCGACCCAGAAGTCTTTTTGGTTGCAGCAAAAAAACTTGGCATAGATCCTGAGCTTTGCCTTGTTGTTGAGGATGCACATGCAGGAATACAGGCTGCAAAAAATGGCGGAATGTATGCTCTTGCTGTGGGTGCGGCTTATGGCGATGAGGATGCAGATTTTTCGATGAAGAGTCTTGCAAATCTTGAATGTCTTATAAACGAAGGAGAAAGAACATGAAAAA
>JAZURZ010000117.1:0-7943 GCA_045606465.1 Clostridia bacterium
TTTATCTTTCAAAGGGTTTTTTTAATAAAATCCTTTGGCAAAAAAAGAAAGGAAGAGAATAAAATGAAAAAAACAATGATTAAAACAATTGCAATGGGACTTTGTGCTGTTATGCTTTCAGCGTGTGGTACAAATGCAGGCAAAAACACATCAGATGGCAAAAAGGTTTACAAAGTAGGAGTTTTGCAATACGCAGACCATCCTTCACTTGACAACTGCCGCACAGGCTTTGTTGAGGGCTTGAAAAATCAGGGTTTTATTGAGGGTGAAAATATTGAGATTGAATATAAAGCAGCGCAGGCAAACGATGCAATGAATGTTCAGATTGCACAAGCCTTTGCAAATGGCGGAAAAGACATCGTCTGCGGAATTGCAACTCCCTCTGCGCAGGCACTTTATGTGGCTTGCTATGAGAAAAAAATTCCTGTAATTTTCAACGCAATTTCCGACCCTGTAGGGGCAGGTCTTGCAACATCTGTAAACGAGCCCATGTCGGGAATTACAGGAGTGAGCGACCTTCTTCCTGTAGAAGACCAGCTAAAGCTTATAAGAGAAATTTTGCCTGATGCCAAAAAAATAGGAATAATCTATACCACAAGCGAGGCAAATTCAGTAAGTACAATAGAAATTTATAAAGAACTTGCTCCCAAATATGGATTTGAAATTGTTGCAAAGGGAATTGCAAAGCAGGCAGAGGTTACTCAAGCCGCAGATATTTTGCTTACCGAGGTGGATTGCATTTCAAATATGACTGATAACACAGTGGTTGCGGCATTGTCAGCAGTTTTGGAAAAGGCAAATGCAAAGAAAATTCCTGTGTTCGGCTCGGAAGAGGAGCAGGTTAAAAATGGCTGCATTGCATCGGCAGGACTTGACTATATCCAGCTTGGAATACAAGCGGGCGAAATGGCAGCAAGAGTTTTAAAGGGTGAGAATATATCAGCCATTCCTTATCAGACTCTTGAAAAAAGCAAAGTTACAATTAATGAAAGCATTGCAGATGGATTGGGAATAACAATCCCCCAGAGCATAAAGAGTGTAGCACAAAGCGTGTGAGAATAATTTAGTATATCGGGCGGACAAGAATATTGTTTGCCCGATAAAATTTCATAAAATGAGGTGTTAGCTTTGTCGGGAATTATAATAGGAATAATTGAACAGGGACTTATATATGGAATAATGGCTATGGGTATTTACATAAGCTATAAAATTCTTAATTTTCCTGACCTTTCGGTAGATGGAACATTCCCTTTGGGTGCTGCGGTTTCTGCAGCGCTGGTTGTGAGGGGTGTAAATCCGTGGCTTTGTATTTTGGCAGCATTTTTTGCAGGAGCGTTAGCAGGGACAATTACAGGAATTTTTAATGTAAAATTAAAAATAAAGGATTTGCTTGCGGGTATTCTGATGATGACAGCACTTTATTCAATAAACTATCGAATAGTGGGTGCGCCTAATAAATTTCTGATGCAGGAAAAATCTATATTTTTAACCTTTGAAAATATGCCTGAGTGGCTTTTAGCATATAAATATCTTATATGGATTGTAATAATAACTGTTGTTGCAAAGCTTTTGCTGGATTGGTATATGCGCACAAAATCGGGATTTTTGCTAAGAAGCGTGGGTGACAACGAAGACCTTGTGGTGACTTTGGCTCAAAATCCTGGTATGGTAAAAATATTAGGTCTTGCAATAGCAAATGGCTTGGTAGCACTTGCAGGAGCTTTAAGCTGTCAGCGAAATATGCAGTTTGATATAACATCGGGAACTGGTATAATGGTTATGGGACTTGCGGCAGTTATTATAGGCACAACTGTGTTTGGAAAGCTTAAATTTATGAGAATTACAACAGGTGTTTTGCTTGGTATGATAATTTATAAAGCCTGCATAACCGCGGCAATAAGCTCAGGGTTGATGTCTTCTGATACAAATCTGATTGTCACATTGCTTTTTGTGATTACACTTGTGGCAAATCAGAAAATGTCTGAAAAAAATAAAGGGAAAGGAGTAAAGAAAAAAGCATGATTGAATTAAAGAACATAAAAAAGGTTTTTAATGAAGGAACAATAAACGAAAAGGTGCTTTTTTCTCAATTTAACCTTTCCATAAAAAAAGGGGAATTTGTTGCTGTAGTAGGCTCAAATGGCTCGGGAAAAACCACAATGCTGAATTTGGTGTCGGGAGATATTATGCCGGATTTGGGAAGTGTAATTTTTGATGGTGATGATATAACCAGACAAAAAAATTATATACGTGCGAAAAAAATAGCAAGGGTTTTTCAAAACCCATCTATGGGAACCTGCCCGTCCATGACAATTTTCGAGAATATGTCCATTGCAGACAACAAAGCAAAATTTTATGGACTTGGCACAGGACTTAATATAAAAAGAAAAAAAGACTATCAGGAAAATTTAGAGTTTTTGGGTATGGGCTTAGAAAACAGAATGAATGTAAAGGCAGGAAGCCTTTCGGGAGGTCAGCGTCAGGCTCTGGCACTTATTATGGCAACCATGGTAACACCAGAACTTCTTTTGCTTGATGAGCATACTGCAGCGCTTGACCCAAAATCAAGCGATACTGTTATGGAGCTGACTAAAAAGATAGTAGAAGAAAAGAAAATAACGACACTTATGGTTACCCATAATCTCAGATACGCAGTAGGATATGGAACACGTTCGATAATGATGCATGAGGGAAATATAGTTTTGGATATATCAGGCGAAGAAAAAAAGAGTTATGGCATTGACAATTATTTAAAAATGTTTAACGAAATAAGCATTGAATGTGGGAACTGACAAAAAAAGGTGCTTTGTTTTGCCCTTTCAAAGGGTGAGAGAAAGCACCTTTTTTATTGAAATTTCAGAAAAAGTAAATAAAAATTCCTGCTATAATCGAGGCAACAATTCCATAGGCAATGACCGGACCTGCTATTGAGAAAAGCTTTGTTCCGACACCTAATACAAAGCCCTCAGTTTTTGCTTCAATTGCGGGAGATGCTACTGCATTGGCAAAACCAGTAATGGGAACCAGGGTTCCGGCACCTGCAAATTTTGCAATTTTCCAATAGACATCAAGACCGGTCAGAAGAACACTTAAAAAAATCATGGTAATTGATGTTGCAGAGGCAGCAAGCTCTTTAGACAGGTCAAGGGTTTTGTAAAAATTCAAAAAAGCCTGTCCGATGCAACAGATGATGCCGCCTAACAAATATGCACGAAGACAGTCAGAAAAAACTTTCGACTTCGGCGATTTTTTTTCTACTTTTTTTTGATACTCCTTTGGAGAAATGTAATTTTTCATAATTTAAAATCCTTTTTTGATTTAGTATTTGATTTTTACTTTAAAAATATGAACAAAAAATAAATTTTAAGGAAAAAAAATCAAAGCGTACTTGAATTATAGTAGAAATAGAGTTATACTATAGTTAGAAGATTGTTTTTTTTAGGGGGCAAGTTATGTTTGGATATGTTCGTATAAGCAAAGAAGCTCTTGATGAGGAAAGCTTTAAGCTTTTTAGAGCATATTATTGCGGCCTTTGTAAAAAAATAGGGAAAAGCTCTCAGATTGCAAGGCTGGGGCTAAGTTATGACATGACCTTTCTTTTGGTGTTGCTTTCGGCAATTTCCAAAGAGGAACCTCAAATAAAAAGTTGTCGATGTATAATGCATCCATTAAAAAAAAGAGAGGTAGTTTGTAATTTTCAATCTCTTTGCTATGTCGCAGATATGAGTATTCTTTTGTGTTATAAAAAGCTTGAAGATGACTTAAATGACGAAAAAAGCATAGCGTCTTTTTTTGGAAGGCTTTTTTATCGCAGAGCGGCAGAAAAAATTGAAAAAAAGTATAGTAAAAAAAGCAGATTTATCGAAGATGAGCTTAGCAAGCTTTCAGAATTGGAAAAAAACAATTGCGCCTCATCAGATGAGGTTGCTGATTGCTTTGCGAAAGTGTGCGAGGAAATTTTTGTGCCTGATTTTATAGAGGATGAAAACACAAAAAAAGCACTTGGCTGGCTGGGATATAACATAGGACGATGGATTTATCTTATAGATGCAATTGACGATTTAAAAAAGGACGCAAAAACAAACTCTTATAATCCTTTTTTAAAAAGGTTCTTGTCTTTGGGCAGAGAACAGCTTGTAAAAGAACTTGAGGTAACGCTTATATATACCCTTGCAAATATAACTGCTGCTTATGATATTTTAAAAATAAGACGTAACGACAATATTTTAAAAAATATTATTTACATTGGACTTAAAGGTGTTCAGGACAGAATATTAAATAATCAGGAGGAAAAGAATGGATCCTTATAAGGTTCTCGGAGTAAATCGTGGGGACGATGAAGAAACAATAAAAAAAGCATATCGTAGATTAGTAAAAAAATATCATCCCGACCGCTATGTAAACACTCCTATGGCAGACATGGCAACTGAAAAGCTCAAAGAAATTAACGAAGCCTATGATATGATTACAAATAAAAAGGCAGATGAGAGGAGCTATTCGTCAGGATATAGCAGCTATGGAGGCTATAGTAGCTATGGAGGAGGACAATATCAGAAAAACTACGCTCCAAGCTTTGAAAGCGTGCGTATGTTAATCGCTTTAAGAAGACTTTCAGAAGCTGAGGCAATGCTTTCGGGTCTTTCGCAAAATGCAGAGTGGTTTTATCTTATGGGGCTTATTTATATAAACAGAGGCTGGTATGATAAAGGAAGGGAATATGTTAAAAAAGCAGTGGATATGAATCCTGCAAATCCCGAATATAGACAAACCTTAGAAAGCTTTAATGCCAAGAATAGAAATTATAGAACATATAGAGAAGAATATATTGATTGTTGTGGTGCAGGGAATATATTGCCATGCTTTTGCGCAAGCCTTATATGCCCAAGAATGTGCTACTGCTGTTGTTAAGACGGATAATTAAAAGAGGGGGATTATAAAAATGGGGAAAAATGAACATAAAAAAACATCGATAGGAGGACAGGCAATTATTGAGGGAGTAATGATGAGAGGCCCTCACAAAATTGCTATGGCTGTTCGAAAATCTGACGGGACAATAATTTTAGAGGAAAACGAAAACTCTGTAAAGGATAGAAAGAAAATATGGAAGCTGCCTATAATAAGGGGTTGCATAAATTTTGTAGAAAGTCTTATTATAGGAATGAAAGCACTTATGTTTTCTGCCGACCAGATGGATTTGGATGAAGAGGAAGAAACCCAAAGCAAGTTTGACAAATGGCTGGAGGAAAAATTTGGTGACAAAATAAAGGACATTGTCATTTATGTTTCAATTGCACTTTCGCTTGTGTTGAGCATTGCAATGTTCATAATGCTTCCTACCTTGATTACAAGAGGGCTTGAGTGGCTTTTGAGCTTTACTCCTCTTGGAGTTGCGGCAAAGACAAAGCTTTTTACAAGTATTACCGAGGGAATAATTAAAATGGCAATTTTTATAACTTATCTTGCGCTTGTGTCCCAAATGAGTGATATAAAAAGGGTTTTTGAATATCATGGAGCAGAACATAAAACCATTGCGTGTTATGAAGCAGGCGAGGAGCTGACAGTTGAAAATGTGAGAAAATATACACGCTTTCATCCGAGATGCGGAACCAGCTTTTTGCTTTTTGTTATGATTATAAGCATAATCTTGTTTGCGGCTTTGCCCAAAACAGGGGTAGTTTTAAGAATGGTAATGCGGCTTTTGCTTTTGCCTGTTGTGGCAGGACTTTCATATGAAATAATCAAGTGGGCAGGCAGAAGTGAAAAATCTTGCGTAAGAACTTTTTCGAAGCCGGGCTTGTGGCTTCAGAAGCTTACTACAAGAGAGCCTGATGATAAACAAATTGAGGTTGCTATCAAATCAATGACAGCAGTAATTCCTGAAAATTCAGAGGAGGATAAATGGTAATCCGAAAACTTTTAGAGGAAGCTCTTAATACATTAAGAAAATCAGAAATAGAAAATGCAATGTTTGAAGCTAACTTAATTGTAAGAACTGTGCTTGAGCTTTCGCCCATAGACATGGTTTTATCCTACAAAAAAGAGGTAGAAGAAGACAAGATAAAAAGAGTGTGCGAATTTTTAAAAAGACGCTCAGAGGGAGAGCCGCTACAATATATTTTGGGTGTGCAGGAATTTATGGGATTGGAATTTTTGGTAAATCCTGATGTGCTTGTGCCTCGGGCAGATACCGAAACTCTTGTAGAGGCAGTGCTTTCCCAAAACAAAGGAATGAACATTCTTGACATATGCACAGGCTCGGGTTGCATTGCATTGAGTATAGCTCACTTTAACAAAAATGCATTTGTTATAGGACTTGATATAAGTGATGAGGCAATTGCCCTGGCAGAGAAAAACGCACAAAAGCTTGGACTTTCTAAAAGGGTAAGATTTGAAAAAAGAGATATTTTGTCGGATATGCCAAATGGAGTCTTTGATGTTGTGGTTTCAAACCCCCCATATATAAAAACTAAAGAAATTGCTACATTGCAAAAAGAGGTAAGACTCTACGAGCCTCATATAGCACTTGACGGCGGTGAAGACGGTCTTGATTTTTATCGACGCATAATTAAAATATCTCCTATGCTTTTGCAAAAAGGAGGAAAACTCTTTCTTGAAGTGGGGTATGACCAGGCGAAGGAAGTGTCTGACATGATGAAGGAGAATTTTCAAAACATAAAAATCATAAAAGATTTGTGCGGAATACAAAGGGTTGTAAAAGGAGAGGTAACAGCATAAAAAATTACATTAATAAAAAATAATAAAAGGGGAAGTTGTTATGTTTAAAACAGGTGAAATTTTAAAAAATGCTTATGAAAATGTAAAGAAGAATTTGTGGATTTATCTTGCGGTAGTTTTAATTTATAATACAGTAGCAGGTATTGTTGGGGGCGCATCACAGATGATTTCTCAAATGGGAGGAGTTTTTGGCCTGATAGCCAGCGGCAATTATAATCACGACAGAATGTTAGATGTAATAAGTGCAACAAGCGGCAGTGCAGGAGCAGCGACACTTTTGTTCGGGCTTGTAGTAACATTTTTTGTTATTAATCCATTGACGGTGGGAATGAACAAATTTTTTGTAGGCGGTGTAAAAGGAAAAAATCCCAACGTAAATGATTTGATTGCACCATTTAAAAATAACTATATGAACATAGTCAAAACCATAGTGATAAGTGATCTTTTGTTTGAGATTATAGTTATGGGAATAGCATTTGCCTATATTTTGTGCCTGATTATAGCATCTATGCCAATGGCAATGAATGAAGCTTTGATGCTATTAAGCATTATTGGGATTGTGATTTTTACAATATTATATGTAGTGACTGCCACAATAGTAAGATATGATTTTCATTTTATAAAATATCTGCTCATTGATAATCCCGAGACGAGATTTTCCCAAGCATATGGCGTTGTGAAAAAAATGCTCAAAGGTAAGAAAATTGAAATTTTAAAGGTAGATATAATTTATACATTGTTAAGTATAATTCCTTTGCTTATGGTATTGTCTATGATATGTTTTGGTATAATTCAAAATTTGTTGGCATTGTCAATAATAGGATTTGTTGTGCTTATTCCCTGCATAATTTTTATGCTTTTTGTATCTGTTTTTCAAAATGCTGCATTTGCTGACATTTATGAAGAGTTAAAGGCAGATTATTCGAAAAGCCTCAAAGAGAAAGAAACTCATTTTACATATGAGGCGCCTTGCTATGATGAGCCTATTTCCTATGTAAAAGAGGAAAATGATGAGGTTTTTGAAAGTGTACAAATCAAAGAAGAGCAGGAAAACGATTGTGAAATAAAAGAAGACTCAGAAGAAGAAAAAAGTGAAGAATAAGAATAAAAATAACAGGGTTAAGGCGCAACTCTTAATGACATTAAAAGGTCGTAGTTTTCACTACGACCTTTTATCAATATAAAAACAATCTAATTCCCATTTTAAA
>JAZURZ010000118.1:0-5540 GCA_045606465.1 Clostridia bacterium
CAATTTTTTTTGAGCAACCGTTGTTTGCAATTTTAGAGTTTCTTTTTTCTTATTTAAGATTTAACTGTAAGCTTACATCAATATAAGCCATTTGGGGACGTACATTTTTTGGCTCGTCCCCAAGTTCCCCATAGCGGACAACCTACACCTACACTCCTGATGGTTTGCGAGCGTCAAAAACCCAAGGCACAAACCAAACCAAGTTCTATTGGGACAGAGGGTGCTGATGTTTACAAAACAAAAAGTGGTGCAAGATTTTTTGTACCACTTTTTTTAAAATCAATATAAAAGTTTATATCTCTTTGTAATACATTTGTCTATATTTTGCAGGTGTTATATTTTTGATTTTTTTAAAAACTCTCGAAAAATAGCTTGGGTCATCAAAGCCTACAGCTGATGCAATTGCTGTTATATCCTCATCTGTGTTAAGAAGCATAACAATTGATTTTTCAATGCGATATTCATTTATATATTCAAGTGGAGATTTCCCGACTGCGTCTTTAAAAAATCTGCAAAAATGACTTTCGCATAAGTGACAAATTTTGGCAAGGTCAGAGGTTGTAATTTTTTCGGCATAATTCTTGGAAATATACTTGAGTAGTAAATCCATTCTTTTAAGAGTTTTTGCGTGCAAATGTGAATTCTGAGGCGAAACAACAGAAGCAGTATAATTTCTTACAAGGTATGCCATAAGCCGATAAGCGTGACTTTTTAACATCATGTCCATACAATTGGAATTTTTTGTGTATTCTTTGTATATTTCATTAATGCAATCCTTTATGTAGCTATCCTGATGAATAAGATTTTCAATAAGAACATTTGAAAATTTTATATCAGAAAAAAAGTTGGGATAAATCAGGATACAAAAATAATCTACATATCCATTTGTTATAAAGGAGTGAATTTCGCTCCCGTTTACGATTACAAAATCGTCTTTTTTTACATTGAATGTTTTTCCGTTACAAGTAAAATTACATTCACCCGAATAAAAATAAAGAAGTTCTATATGTTCGTGCCAATGTGATGTAAGCATGCGCTCTCCTTTTGTCTGCATAAATTTCACTGTAAAGTTGTTTTCAAGAGAGGGAACCTTTTCATAAAGAGAAATAATATCCATAATAGCCTCCAAAAAAGTCAAAATTGTCCGATTTTACGATAATTAAGTCCTTGTAGTTGCTTTTTATATTATGATATACTATTATTACAATAAAGTCAAGAAAAAAGGAGGAAAATTATGAAACTTGGAGTAATGGTACAGCTTGATTCTATCGAGATTGATGAAAAAATCAAGCAGGTGAGGGATTATGGTTTTGATTCTTGTCAGTTATGTGGTTGGAAAAAGGAATTTTTTACCGATGAAATTGCACAAGCAGTTTTAGACGCATGCAAAAAATATGAGGTTAAAATTTCTACATTCTGGTGCGGATGGGGTGGTCCCCAAATATGGGACTTTTATGAAGGACCTTTAACACTCGGACTTGTTCCTGTAGAATATCGATATGATCGTATGAAGGACTTGATGTTGGGTTCTGATTTTGCAAAAAAGATTGGTGTTGAAAATGTTGCAACTCATGTTGGATTTTTGCCTGAAACACCAAATAGTGAACAATATCATGCTGTGGTTTGCGCAATAAGAGTAGTTGCTCAACATTGCAAGGATAATGGTCAGCATTTTCTTTTTGAAACAGGTCAGGAAACTCCTGTAACCTTGAGAAGAACTATTGAATCAGTGGGAACAGGAAATTTAGGAATAAATCTTGACCCTGCAAATTTAATTATGTATGGAAAGGCAAATCCTATAGACGCTCTTGATGTCTTTGGAGAGTTTGTACGTGATGTTCATGCAAAAGATGGTTGCTATCCAACTGAAGGAATAAAACTCGGATGCGAAACTCCGATAGGTAAAGGAAAGGTGAACTTCCCTGAATTTATTAAAAAGCTAAAAGAGGTAGGATACAACGGAACACTTACTATAGAACGTGAAATTTTTGGCGACCAGCAAATTAAAGATATAAAAGAATCAAAAGTTATTTTGGAGGAATTGATATGATAAAAGTTGCATTAATAGGAATTGGTGGAATGGGCAAGGTTCATTTCGATTCATACAAGACCATAGATGGTGCAGAAGTTATAGCTGTAGCTGATATAAGAACAGAGATGGCGCGAGAAAAGGTTGAGGATGAAAATATAAGAATATATCATGATATGCAGGAGCTTTTGGCAAACGAAACTCCGGATATGGTTGATATTTGTGTACCAAGCTATCTGCATGCAGAGCTAAGCATTGAGGCGCTTGAAAAAGGAGTTCATGTATTGTGCGAAAAGCCAATGAGCCTTTCAAGTGACGAAACAAGCCGAATGATTGCAGCAGCAGAAAAATCAGGCAAGCTTTTCATGACAGCGCATGTTGTAAGATTTATGTCTGCATACAGATATTTAAAGAATATCATTGACACAAAAGAGCTTGGAAACCCTGTGCATATTGATATGCGCCGCCTTTCTGTAATTCCTGACTGGAGCTGGGAGGACTGGATGAGAGATATCAAGAAGAGCGGAGGCTCACCTATAGATTTGTCAATTCATGATTTGGATTTTGTTCAATATGCTTTTGGTCAGCCTAAAAAGGTTTCTGGGGTATATAGAAAATTAAAAGACAATAATGATTACATAACCTCTGAGCTTACCTATGATAATTTCAGCATTACAGTTACAGGCGGCTGGTTTAGCTGCGATATACCATTCAAAGCTGAATATATCGCTGTGTTTGAAAAAGGATATGTTGAGCTATCAGACGGCAAGCTAATTAAAAACGGAGAAGAAATTGAGCTTACAAGAGGAGAAGTCAGTGAGGATACAGGAATAAATATTTCGGGTGCAGATGGATATGCTGATGAGATTGCTTACTTTGTATCTTGCATAGAAAACAACAAGAACCCCGAAATGGTAACTCCACAAAGTTCTGAAGATAGCATTAAGCTTGTAGAAGAGATTTTGAAAAATTCAATCATTTTATAAGAAAAAATCAGGCATTTGTCTTAAAAAGGCAGATGCCTTTTTCTTATTTTTAATAAAATTTTAATTTCAATACAAAGTACGCCAATTTGAAAATTTACAGCTTTTTATCACTTAATTACATAAATAAAGCAAATAAATTGAAAAAAATTTAAAATATTTTACCTAATTTTAAAATAACTATAGACTAATCGGACAAAATAGTGTAAAATATACTATGACTGCATTCTTAAAATTTGAATAGTAATCGAAAGGGCAGGTGTAATAAATGGCAATAATGATAAAAAGTGATTTGGGCGAGGTTTATGTTGACAATAATGTAATAGCGTCTATTGCAGGAGCTGTAGCAACAAAGTGCTATGGTGTTGTCGGCATGGCATCAAAAAATAAAAAGGACGGAATAGTAAGTCTTTTAAAAATGGAAAATATTTCAAAAGGTATTCGTGTAACCACCGAAGAAAATGGAATTGTTATAGATATGGGAATTATAGTTGAATATGGCGTAAATATAAATGCTATATGTGACAGTATAATAAACAATGTAAAATATAAGCTGGAGCATAATACTGGTTTAAAGGTAAATAAAATAAATGTCCATGTGGAATCTGTAAGAGTGTAAGCAGAGGAGGAGATTATCATTATTACTTTAATTGATGGAAAAGTGCTTGCACAGATGATGATTTCTGGTGCAAACAATTTATATAACAACAGACAGTATGTAAATGATTTAAATGTTTTCCCTGTTCCTGATGGGGATACGGGAACAAATATGTCCATGACTGTCAGCGCTATGGCAAAATCGTTAGAAGAAATGGTTTCTTTTTCTGCTTCTAAAGCCGCAGATGCCATGAGCTTTGCAACCTTGCGGGGTGCAAGGGGAAATTCAGGTGTTATTTTGTCGCAGTTTTTCAGAGGAATTTCTAAGGACTTAAAAGGAAAGGACAAAATAAATTCAAAAGAATTTGCATCTGCTTTAAAAAAAGGCTCTGAGGCTGCATATAAAGCGGTTATGAACCCCACCGAAGGCACAATTTTAACAGTCGCAAGAGGTATTGCAGAGTCGGCACAAAAGGAAGCAGAAACTAATGATGATATAGTTGAGGTTTTTAAAAAGGCTTGCCAGAGAGGACAAAAAGTTCTTTTAAAAACTCCCGAAATGCTTCCTGCACTAAAGCAGGCAGGGGTTGTTGATGCGGGAGGTCAGGGCTGGCTTACATTTTTGGAGGGCGCTCTTTATTATCTTGAAAAGGGCGAATGTGTAAAAAAAGAAAAATCTGACGCTCCTGAAATTGAAAAAAAGGCAACAGATGCACAAAAAGCAATTGATAATTCAAATATAAAATATATTTATTGTACTGAATTTATAATTGAAAAGTCAAGAAAAGACGCTGATGTAAATTCTTTCAGACAAGCAATTGAGAAAATCGGCGACTCCATGCTGGTTATAGATGATGACGAAATTGTAAAGGTGCACATTCACACAAATAATCCAGGCTTTATCTTAGAACGTGCAGTAAAGCTTGGCTCCATGATTAATATAAAAATTGACAACATGAAACACCAGCATCAGAGCCTGATAAAAATGGAAGAAGAAAACAAGGAAGAAACCTTCCCTGAAAAAGAAACTGCTTTTGTAGCAGTTTGCGCAGGTGATGGACTTTGTGAAATTTTAAAAAGTCTTGGTGTTGATTATGTAATCGAGGGCGGACAGACTATGAATCCCAGCACCGAGGACATTTTAGAGGCTGTTTCAAAGGTTAATGCAGAAAATGTTTTTGTGTTCCCTAATAATAAAAATATAATTCTTGCAGCAGAGCAGGCAAAAGAGCTTGCAGAAAATAATGTGATTGTTATGCAATCTAAAAATCTTCCGCAATGCATAACTGCCATGATAGCATATAACGACTCAAAAAATATAGAGGAAAATGAAAAGAAGATGTCCCAAGCAATGCAAAAGGTGGCAGTGGGACAAATAACCTATGCAGTGCGTGACACTGAAATGGACAATGTAATCATAAAAGAGGGTGACATTATTGGAATTGCCTCAGGAAAAATTGAGGTGACCGATACCGAGCCTGACAATTGCTTAAAGACTCTTGTAGGAAAATTAGCTGATGACGACAGTGAATTTTTAAATATCTATTATGGTGAGGGAATAACAAAGGAAAAAGCAGAGGCTGTAGCAGAGGAGTTAGAAGAGCTTTTCCCTGATTTGGAAACAGAGATAAAATATGGAGGTCAGCCGCTTTACTACTATATAGTTTCGGCAGAATAAATATAAAAGTTGACAAATACAAAATATTTTAAAAACTTATATTTAAAGAAAAAACATTTTCTTGAAAGGAAAGATTATTACAATGGAAAAAATGGGAGTAAATGAAATTCGTGAGGCTTTTTTAAGCTTTTTTGAGAGCAAAAATTGTCTTAGATTGGGAAGCTTTTCGCTTGTGCCACACAACGATAACAGCTTGCTTTTAATAAACTCAGGTATGGCGCCTATGAAAAAATGGTTTACAGGTGCGGAGGTT
>JAZURZ010000119.1:0-6500 GCA_045606465.1 Clostridia bacterium
GTTGACCCTGTTAAGGTTACAAGAAGCGCTTTGCAAAACGCTGCCAGCGTTGCGGCAATGGTGCTTACTACAGAAAGCCTTGTTGCTGACAAACCCGAACCCAAAACAGCGGCTCCTCAGATGGATCCTGGCATGGGCGGAATGTATTAATAAAAGAATAAAAAGTAAAAATTGCTCCCGCTACGAAAAGCTTTTAAGCTTTTTGCAGGAGCATTTTTTTGGTCGAAAATGCTTGTTCTTGCTTTTTCGATTTTTGTTAAAAATATTGACTGTAAAATTTTAGTGTGATAAAATGATAATAATAAGAAATTTGTTCAGAAAAAATCAATGGAATTTTTATCAGGAATTTAGTAGGCTCTATTATTCACTGTTCGCATAACTTGACACAAGCAATAAAGAGGTATCGAATGATATCGAAAAAAGGAGTGGATAGATGTGCATGCGATTATTCGTAAAGGAAATAAAGAGTATTATACTTCTGCAGTGTTTGGGTTTTATGATGATAATCCAAACAAAAGTGGATTTTGTAAATACGTTATTGTTTTTAATGAAGAAAAAACCAAATTAATAAAGAAAAAAATGTTTAATCCTAAGAAAAAACCGTATTATGACTTAACAGTGCTTTTGTTAGATGATTGTCAAAACGATTGGGATGTAGACACAAATGGTTATGGCTGTGTTAATTTCTTAAATATAGATTTAGTTGAAGAAATTGTTCAAGGAAAAAATATATCTAATGAATTATTAAAGAAATGCAAAGACATAGATTCTCAATATGTTTATTATGAGTATAATGAGATTAATACACAAACAGATATTGATAAACTTATGCTTGTGTCTGGAGGTTTCCATGATGCCAGAATATTTGAGATGAAAGAATTGGAAGATGGTATTTTAAAAGTCGTGTTTGATGGAATTTGGGGATGTAATATTGAAATGACATTTTATGGAAATGTTTCGTATTGTACGGAAAGCAGAAATCCAGAAGAATGGGATCCGTATTGGTTTGGATCAAGTATGTTTATCGATAATGGAAGGATTGTTTTTGTGGATGACGAAGATGTTGAGCTGAAAGATATAAACGACAATTATTGTTGGTTTAAAGCAGAAAAGGTTACATATCATATTATTCCAGAATAATTTTTAGTCCTAACTTAACACGAATTTTTGCGTTACAAATGCAACGTATCGATATAAATCTCTTGCGGGATTTTCGATATGTGATGACGCAACGAGAATTATATTATATCCAGATTTAGCGAGGTGGTTATATGAATAAATGCTGCAAAAAATCGTTATGGCTTATTATTACGGTTATAATAAGCTGTATTGCTATGGCGATAATCGAAACTATAATTGAGCCGGCTTATTTTGTTAAATCGATACTAAAGATTATATTCTTTTTATTCGTACCCATTGTTTTTGTAAAATTGCAAAAAGAAAAAGTGTTTACAGATACCTTTTCATTAAATAAAAAAAGCGTATTTAAATTATCAGGACTTGGCTTAATTATTTATGTTATAATTATGGTAGCATTCTTTTTAACCAAGGGAATTTTTAACTATCCCTCATTGGTTAATTCACTTTCGACTGACCAAAATGTTTCTCAAAACAGCTTTATCTGGGTTGCGTTATATATTTCCTTTTGTAATTCACTTCTGGAGGAATTTTTATTCCGCTTTGTTGCTTTTATAAAGCTGTCAGAATATACAACAAAAAAAGCGGCATACATATTCAGTTCAGGTATGTTTGCCTTGTACCATGTAGCGATGATTGGCAGTTCTTTTCCCATTCCGTTACTTTTGCTTGCATTAGTGGGCTTGGCGATTGGCGGAGGGATATTTAATTATGTAGATGATAAAAGTAGAAATATTTATAATTCGTGGATTATTCATATGTTTGCAGACTTTGCAATTATGACAATATGGTACATTCACATTTCATATCGAATTTGATCGAAGGGAAAATATATCGATTTTACGAAAGTAAAAATATACCCGCAGGGCACATGGTCGAGCAAAGTTTAGTGTTGCAATCTACACCTCACCACCGCATACGGCGGAGCCTCTCCTCAAGGAGAAGCCTTTGAGTGTTTTATATATTGTAATCGCCAAAAACAGACTGCATCTAAACCGTCTGACCTGCATAAAATTAACTTATACTAAAAAAAGGGGGATTTTTATGGAAATTGTATTGCTCACCGCTTTGGGAGTGGGGGGAGCAACTCTTATAGGTGCTCTTATAGGATTTACATTTAAAAAGCTTTCTCATACTTTTTCAGATATAATTTTATCCTTTGCTGCAGGCGTCATGCTTTGTGCGGCGGTTTCGGGACTAATTCTCCCATCTCTTGAATATGGCAGAAAATTTTCTATAATAGTAACAATAGCAGGGATTTTTGCGGGAGCTTTGGTTTTGAATATTCTTGATAAAGCAGTTCCGCATTTGCATCGAATTACGGGGACGGAGTTTGAAAGCCACACTGAGAAAAATGAAAAGCTTAATAAAATCATGCTTTTTGTAATGGCAATAGCAATTCATAATTTGCCTGAGGGAATTGCCGCAGGAGTTGGATTTGGAACTGGAAATACTTTAGAGGCACTTACCATTGCAGGAGGAATTGCGCTTCAAAACATTCCTGAGGGAATGGTTATAATCTCTCCTATGCTTGCAGCGGGAATGAGTAAAAAACGCACCCTTTTTATTGCGGCAATGACAGGAGTTGTAGAGGTTGCAGGCACATTTTTAGGATATTTTGCAGTAAGCCTTTCAAATGCAATTTTGCCATTTGCGCTATCATTTGCAGGAGGAACAATGCTTTATGTAATAAGCGATGAAATGATACCCGAAACCCATGCCCATGGCGGCGAAAGAGGCGCAACCTATGCATTGCTTGCAGGCTTTTGCCTTATGCTTCTGATGGATTTTTATTTGGGATAGAATTTTAAAAATTTGCAGATACTGCAGATACTAAAGAAAATATATTTTTGGGCGATTGTAACTTTTTAAAACCTTATAATTACTCAAATTTATATATTTTATCAAGTAATTGTAAAAATTACTTGTACTTATTTTGTTGAAAGGAGGTAAAAAAATGAAATACGTTTGTAATGTATGCGGCTATGTCTATGACGAAGCAGCAGGTGATCCCGATAGCGGCATTGCTCCTGGAACAAAGTGGGAGGATGTGCCCGAGGATTGGGTTTGCCCTCTCTGCGGAGTAGGCAAGGAAGATTTTTCCGAAGAATAAAGTTTTAAAATATTTTAAGGTAGGCAATATTTGAAGTGAGCCCAAAAAGTTAGACACTTTTGGAGGCGCATATCAATTTTTAGTCTGCCTTAAAATATTTTTTTAAAAAAATGTTGACAAAATGTATTTTGTGTGCTATAATTTAAAGGAAAAACAAGCAGAACCGATTGTTCTCACCGTATGGTTTAAAGGTACTTTGCGGTAAATATTCATAGATTTTTTCTATGTTTGTTTAATTCGGATTGCTTTTGTTGCATCCGTTTTTTTATTGCTTTTATCTTTAATTTAAGAGCTTTCAGGTTACAGCTTTGTAAAGAGGCATAATGGTTTGAAAACTTTTTAATGCCGCAATTTTTAAGGGAGGGATATGCCATAGCTATCAAAGAATTACAAATCAACGAGGAAATTCGTGACAAAGAAATCCGTGTTGTGTCAGATTCAGGCGAACAACTTGGAATTATGAGTGCAGAAAAAGCAGTTGAACTTGCTTACGAGAAAAATCTTGACTTAGTTAAGATTGCACCATCAGCCGAGCCGCCTGTGTGCAAAATCATGGATTATGGCAAGTACAAATTTGAACTTGCAAAACGCGAAAAGGAAAATCGCAAAAATCAAAAGACAATGAACATAAAAGAGGTTCAGCTTTCACCGTCTATTGATACAAATGACTTTAACACAAAATGCAAAAATGCAATGAAGTTTTTGAAAAACGGAGATAAGGTTAAGGTTACAGTGCGTTTCCGCGGTCGTGAGGTTAGTCATTCTGAAATTGGCGAGGCTTTGCTTCTTCGTTTTGCCGAAATGGCAAAAGACATGGGAAATATGGAACGTCCTCCAAAGTTAGAGGGAAGAAATATGACCATGTTTCTTGCACCCGTAAACCAATAAAATATTTATAATCTGGAAGGAGTGGATTGTTATGCCTAAAATAAAGACACACAGAGGTGCTGCAAAAAGATTCAATCTTACTAAAAAAGGTAAGGTAAAGATGAACAGATCATTCAGAAGACACATTCTGAACAAGAAAACAACAAAGAGAAAACGCCATTTGAGAAAGCAGGCTTATTGTTCAGCTGCAAACGCTGCAGTAATCAAGAAGCTTATTCCTTACAAATAAGATTGAAAGAGAGGTATAAATTACTATGGCAAGAGTAAAAGGTGCTTTAAATACAAGAAAAAAACATAAGAAAGTTCTCAAGCTCGCTAAGGGCTTCAGAGGTGGCGAAAGCAGAATTTACAGAACTGCAAATCAAGCTGTAATGCGTTCAATGCAAAATGCTTACATCGGAAGAAAGCGCAGAAAGCGTGACTTCAGAAGAATGTGGATTGCAAGAATAAGCGCAGCTGCAAAGATGAATGGCATGAACTATTCAACTTTCATGGACGGTCTTAAGAAGGCAGGCATTGAAATGAATAGAAAGATGCTTTCAGAAATTGCTATAGCAGATCCTGCAGCATTTGCAAAGCTTGTTGAAACAGCTAAGCAGGCAAGATAATTAAAAAGCTTTAAAAAAGACCATCAAAGGGAAATGATATGCACCCTAAAAGTTAGACACTTTTGGAGGTGCATATTTTTCTGACTTTTTCTAAATTTTAAATTTTAATCTTTTTTATATTTTTTCACAAATATTGCAATTCGTTTTAGAGCCTCTTCAAGCTGGTCAATGGAATATGCGTAAGAGCAACGAATAAAGCCCTCGCCACATTCTCCGAATGCAGTTCCAGGAACTACAGCGACCTTTTGTTCTTTGAGGAGTTTTTCGCAAAATTCTTCACTTGTCATGCCGGTTTCTTTAATTGAGGGGAACACATAAAATGCGCCCAAAGGCTCAAAGCACGACAGTCCCATATCACGAAAACCATCCACAATTAAGCGGCGACGATAGTTATATTCACGTCGCATTTCCAAAACGTCGTCGTCGCAACTTCTTAAAGCCTCAATTGCTGCAAACTGGCTTGTTGTGGGAGAGGACATGATTCCATATTGATGCACCTTTGTCATTTGCTTGATTATTGGTGAAGGACCCAGAGCATATCCTAATCTCCAGCCTGTCATAGCAAAGGCTTTGGAAAAACCATTTACCAAAACTGTGCGTTCCTTCATGTCAGGAATTGCAGAAAATGGTGTATGTCCCTGTTCTGAATATATAAGTTCGGAATAAATTTCATCTGATAAAACCATTATGTTGGTGCCACGAAGGACCTCGGCAATTGCCTCTAAATCTTCGTATGACATAATTCCCCCTGTGGGGTTGTTGGGGTAGGGAAGAATTAAAAGCTTTGTTTTATCAGTTATTGCTGCCCTTAATTCTTCAGGCATAAGACGGAAGTTGTTTTCCTCTTTAGTGCGTATTGTAACAGGAGTGCCTCCCGCAAGAAGTGTACATGGCTTATAGCAAACAAAGCAAGGCTCGGGAATTAAAACCTCGTCGCCTTTATCTACAAGACAGCGGATGAGAAGGTCGATAGCCTCACTGCCGCCCACAGTAACAAGAACTTCATCTGATGGGTTATAGTCAAGATTGAATTTGCGCTTGTTATACTTGCAAATTTCCTCCCTTAATTCCATAAGTCCTGCATTGGCAGTGTAGAAGGTTTTGCCCTTTTCAAGTGAGTAAATACCTGCCTCGCGGATTGCCCAGGGGGTTGCAAAATCAGGCTCGCCAACACCCAAGGATATAGCGTCGCCCATGGTTGCAACAACATCAAAAAATTTTCTTATTCCTGATGGAGCAATGTCCTGCACTTTTTTTATTAAAATGTTATCATAATTCATCATAGCGTTATTACCTGACGGTTGTCCTTTTCATCGTCCTCGTAGAGGAAACCGTGCTCCTTATATTTTTTTAATACAAAATGTGTTGAGGTGCTTATTACTGCCTCCATTGGCGCAAGCTTTTCGGCGACGAACATGGCGACCTCCTTCATGCTCGCTCCATCAATCATAACTGCGAGGTCATAAGCGCCCGAAGACATAAGATACACCGACTTAACCTGTGGATATTTATATATACGCTTTGCAATTGCATCAAAGCCCTCGCCCCTTTGGGGAGTGACCCTCAATTCAATTATTGCAGAAACCTTTTCTTTTTCAGTTTTTTCCCAATTTATCATTGCTTTATAGCCGAAAATAACGCCAGCCTTTTCAAACTCGGCTATTTTTTCGCTAATCGCAGAAGGCTCCATGCCTGTCATATGGGCTATTTGCTCACAGGTAATTTTAGAACCGTTTTTTTCAAGAATTTCAAGA
>JAZURZ010000120.1:0-2492 GCA_045606465.1 Clostridia bacterium
CTCTTTGCGAAAGCCTCGGATATACCGTGAAGGGCGAGAGGGATTTTCACGACGTATCCTTGTTTTCCGAGGGAGGAGTTCATCTTGAACTTCATTTTAGCCTTTTGGAAAAAATTGAAAAAATAGACCCCATGCTTGAAAAGGTTTGGGAATATGTCAAGAGGGAAAACTTAAATTCTTATAAAAATTTGCAAACCCCCGAATATTTTGTTTTTCATCATATAGCGCATATATTATGCCATTTTATTAATGGAGGCTGCGGAATAAGACCATTTTTTGACCTTTATTTATTGCAGAAAAAAATGGAGTTTGATGAAAGGGAACTTTTAAAGCTTTTAGAAGAATGCAATATAGTTAAATTTTATGATATGGTAAAAAAACTCACCAATATATGGTTTGGAGAGGAACCCCACACAAATGTCACCAAAACAATGGAAAGGTATATATTGTTCGGAGGCGTATATGGAACTATAGCAAATAAAACAATTATAGCACAAAATTCTTCGGGAGGAAAATTCAAGTATGTGCTCCTTAGAATGTTTTTGCCTTATAGGATATTAAAACGCCGCTATCCTATTATAAAAAAGCATAAATGGTTGTATCCTGTCATGCTTGTCAGACGTTGTCTGGAAGCGTTGTCACCATCCAAAAGAGAAAATACCAAAATTGAGGTAGATGCGTTGAAAAATTTCAATCAACAAGACGATGCAGCTATAGCAGAAATGATGAAAACTTTTGATTTTTAAAATTAAAATAAGAAGTGAAAAAACTTTTTCACTTCTTATTTTTTATAATTTAATTAAAGAACCAGCGATGGAGCGGAATATACTCGTGCAGCATATTCTGCATCAAGGGAGTATAGACCTTTTGAGTCGTTTCCAAAAAGCTCCATTTTCTTGATCATATCATCGGCATTCTTTTCTTCCTCAAGCTGTTCCTTTACAAACCAGTCTAAAAATTGCATGCTTCTAAAATCTTTAACATCATATGCAGCAGCATAAATGTCATTAATAAGACTTGTCACATATTGCTCATGTTCAAAACCAGCTTTCAGAGGATCCATAAGAGTTTTGAGCTTTTTATCAGGCTTGTTAATTGCACTAAGCTCTACTTTTTCGCCGTTGTTCTGCAAATATTTCAAGATGAGCATTGCGTGATCTCGTTCTTCCTGGGCCTGAATCATATACCAGTTTGCAAACCCGTCCAGACCCTGTTGCTCATAAAAGATTGAAAAATCAAGATAAAGATATGCAGAATATAATTCTTTCGTTATCTGTTCGTTAAGTAATTTTTTAACCTTTATATCTAACATTTTTATTTATTCCTTTCCTAAAGAGCAGGCAACCATATGAGGGACCGCCTGCGTAAAATTTTATTTAAAAATATCTTTTGAGCAAACCTTCTAAGCCTTTACCATGACGAGCTTCGTCACGTGCCATTTCGTGAACGGTGTCGTGGATAGCATCAAGACCGTTTTTCTTTGCGCAAGAAGCAAGGTCAAATTTACCCTTGGTTGCGCCATATTCACAATCAACTCTCCATCTTAAGTTATCTTTAGTTGTAGCTTTCATGTTAGGCTCTAAATCTTCACCAAGAAGTTCTGCAAATTTTGCTGCATGCTCTGCTTCTTCGTAAGCTGCTTTTTCCCAATAAAGACCTATTTCGGGATAACCCTCTCTATGAGCTATTCTTGCCATGCAAAGATACATACCAACCTCAGCACATTCGCCATTGAAGTTTGCCATGAGCTGCTCAAAGATATATTTTTTATCTTCTTCGCTTATGTCAGGATTGTTTTTAACTGTTTTTGCATATACGCCATACTCATGCTCTGCCGCAAGAGCCTCACCCTCAACCATTTCATTGAACTTGCTTGCAGGAACCTTACAAACTGGGCAAAATTCAGGAGCAGAATCTCCTTCGTGAACATAACCACACACTGAACATACAAATTTTTTCATAACATTTACCTCCTAAAATTTTAAAAAATATTTAATTTAAAGCGTTATACGCTTTTTTTACAATTTTGACACACTCCATAAAACAAAAGTGAGTGATTTTTGATTGTTATATTGTTTAACTCCTCGGCATTTTTTTCAAGGTCATCAAGAAGGGGAAGAGTAATATCAGTTATAGAATTACATTCTTCACAAACAAGATGATAATGAGAATTGCAACAAGCATCATAATGCTCTGTGCCACTTCCGATGTCAAGACGAACAATCTGATTGTTAGCCAATAACAAATTTAAATTTCTATAAATTGTGGCAAGGCTTACATTTGGAAATTCTTTTTTTACTTCATTATAAAGCCATTCTGCCGAGGGGTGTGTTTTTGTGTTTTGCAATATATTAATCAAAGCATCACGTTGTTTGGAATGTTTAAGCGGTTTGGTTAACACAAACATACACCTCTTTTATCACAATATTAATAATGATTATCATTATTAATATTAATTATAACAGAAAAAAATTATTTGTCAATACTTTTTT
>JAZURZ010000121.1:0-4763 GCA_045606465.1 Clostridia bacterium
TAGGCGTGCCTTTTGGCGCGCTTTTATTTATGAGGTGATAAAATGGAGAACAGGATTGCGGTTGTAAGTATTATTGTTGAAGATGCGACGTCTGTGGAAAAGCTTAACGGAATTTTGCACGAGTATGCAAAATACATAATAGGCAGAATGGGCATTCCGTGTAGAGAACGGAATATATCCGTGATAAGTGTCGTTATGGATGCACCGCAGGACGAGATAAGTTCATTATCTGGAAAAGTCGGCAGATTGCAGGGAGTTACATCTAAAACTGCGTACTCAAAATTATAATAGGAGGAATAGATATGTACAATCCAAAATCAAAAAAAGCAGAGGAATTTATAAGCCATGAGGAGATTTTAGAAACCTTAAAGTATGCCGAGGAGCATAAAAATGACGTGGCTTTAATAGACGAAATTTTAGAAAAAGCAAGAAAAAGAAAGGGACTTTCACATCGTGAGGCGACTGTGCTTTTGGATTGTGAAATTGAGGAAAAAAACAAGGAAATTTACGAGCTTGCAAGCCAGATAAAGAAGGATTTATATGGAAACAGAATTGTTATGTTTGCACCTCTTTATCTTTCAAATTACTGCGTAAATGGTTGCGTATATTGCCCATATCATCATCAAAACTGCCACATAAAGCGTAAAAAGCTTTCTCAGGAGGATATAAAGCGTGAGGTAATAGCACTTCAGGATATGGGACACAAACGCCTTGCCCTTGAAATGGGAGAAGACCCTGTAAATAACCCGATTGAATATATGCTGGAGAGCATAAAAACAATTTATTCGATACACCACAAAAATGGCGCAATCCGTCGTGTGAATGTAAATATTGCTGCAACCACTGTGGAAAATTATCGCAAATTAAAGGATGCAGGAATAGGAACATATATTTTGTTCCAGGAAACCTATCACAAGGAAAGCTATGAAAAACTTCACCCCACAGGCCCTAAGCACAATTATGCTTATCACACCGAGGCAATGGACAGAGCCATGGAGGGTGGAATTGACGATGTTGGAATTGGAGTTTTGTTCGGACTTGAGCTTTACAGATATGAATTTGCGGGTCTTTTAATGCACGCAGAGCACCTTGAGGAGGTGTTTGGAGTGGGACCCCATACAATAAGTGTACCAAGAATAAAGCGTGCTGATGACATAGACCCAAGCGCCTTTGACAATGGCATAAATGACGATATATTTGCAAAAATTATTGCCTGCATCAGAATAGCAGTTCCTTACACAGGTATGATTATCTCAACCCGTGAGAGCAAGGAATGCAGAGAAAGGGTTTTGAAGCTTGGCATATCTCAGATAAGCGGAGCGTCTAAAACCAGCGTGGGCGGCTATGACACTCCCGAGCCTGAGGAGGAAGACTCTTCGCAATTTGATGTAAGCGACAATCGTACTTTAGATGAGGTTGTGCGCTGGCTGATGGAATTAGGATATATCCCAAGCTTTTGCACTGCCTGCTATCGTGAGGGAAGAACTGGTGACCGCTTTATGTCGCTTTGTAAGAGCGGACAGATTTTAAACTGCTGTCACCCCAATGCGCTTATGACCTTAAAGGAGTATTTGGAGGATTATGCCTCGGAGGAAACTAAAAAAATAGGGGAAAAGCTCATATTGGAAGAGATGAAAAATATTCCCAACCCAAAGGTAAAGCAAATTGCGCTTGCCAACCTTAGCGATATAGAAAAGGGAAATCGTGATTTCAGATTTTAATTTGTGAGGAGGTAAAACAAAATGAGCCTTAATAGTACCCCATCTGCCCAAAGGGTGCACATTGCATTTTTCGGCAGAACTAATGCAGGAAAATCCAGCGTTATAAATGCAGTGACAGGACAGAATTTGTCGATTGTTTCAGATATAAAGGGCACAACTACTGACCCTGTCACAAAGGCAATGGAGCTTTTGCCTCTGGGCCCTGTAGTGGTAATAGATACCCCTGGAATTGATGATTTTAGCGAGCTTGGAAAATTAAGAATAGAAAAAACCTATCAGGTTCTTGCAAAATGCGATATAGCAGTTGTGGTTATAGATAGCGAAAAAGGAAAAACAAAGGAAGATATTGAGCTTATTGAGGAAATAAAATCGAGAAATATCCCCTATATTATTGCGTGGAACAAGTGTGATTTGAATGATGTCACTCTTGAGGAAAACGAAATTAAGGTAAGCGCAAAATCGGGAGAAAATATTGAGGAGCTTAAAAATCTTATTGCAGGTAAACTTAAATTTACAGGCTCTGACAAAAGAATAATAGGCGATTTAATAGAAAAAAATGATTTTGTGGTGCTGGTTGTCCCCATTGATGCTTCTGCCCCAAAAGGAAGACTTATTCTTCCTCAGCAGCAGACGATTCGTGATATTTTAGACTCGGGCGCAAATGCAGTGGTGGTGCGCCCTGAAGAGCTTTCTAATACCTTAGAAAAGCTTTCGGGACTTGTTAAATTAGTGGTGTGCGACAGTCAAGCCTTTAAAAGGGTGGAGCGTGACGTTAAAAAGGATATGTTTCTTACTTCATTTTCCATTTTGTTTGCCCGCTATAAGGGGGATTTAGAGCAAACGCTTGAGGGTGCGGCGGCACTTGATAGGCTTTTTGATGGTGCAAAGGTGCTTATAAGCGAGGGTTGCACACATCATCGTCAGTGCGAGGATATAGGCACTGTGAAGTTGCCTAAAAGCATAGAAGAATATACAAAAAAGAAGATAAATTTTGAATGGACGAGCGGAAGGGAGTTTCCTTCTGATTTGTCGGGATATGATTTGATAATTCATTGCGGCGGTTGTATGCTCAACGAGGCAGAAATGAAATATCGCCAAAAGCGTGCCGCTGATGAGGAAATCCCCATGACCAATTATGGAATGGTTCTTGCCAAGGTAAATGGAATTTTAGATAGAAGTATGGAAATTTTTAAAACAAAAAATTGAATTTTGTAACAATTTAGAAAAATTTGTTAAAACAATGAACCTGAAATATGCACAAAAAACATTAAAAACACTTATACAAAATATAAAATATGCATAAAAATACCGCAAAAACGCCTTGTTTTGAAAAAAATTGTTAAAAAAGTTTGACAATTTTAAAAAAATGCGTTATAATATTTTTGTAACAATTCAGAAATAATTTTTTAACTGTTTCGAAGATTGGGAGGTAATTTTTAATGTTGAACTTGAAACATACTGCCTCAGCTATGGCTGCGGTTGTAATGATCGGTTCTTTGGCAACAAACCAGGCAACATATGTTGAACCTGTTAAAGCACAGAGGATAACACCAGTTGAAATTCAATTCAAACAGCCTGAGGTTTTAAAAGGCGATGGTGAGGGAATAGTTGTTGATTCTCTTTTAAGCTTTGAATTAAAAAAGGAAGAACAAAAGGGATATGTAATAATAAAAGAGGGCGTGCTTGATTTAAAGGCAGAGCCTTCGTGGGAATCGGAAACTCTTTTATCAGCAGAGTGTGCTCTTGAAATGATAATTCTTGAAGAAGCTGATGAGTGGTATAAGGTGCAATACTCAGATGTTGTTGCTTATGCATATAAAGAAAATGTAACAAAGGTTTACAACGAGGCAAGAGGTGCTTTGCTTGAATATTTTAAGTTTGAAAAAGGTGCTATAAATGCCGATGGTGTAAACATTCGTGATGAGGCAACCCTTGATGGCTCAAATGTCATTGACCAGACCGATATTGGGGACAAAATTTTTGTTCTTGAGCGTGTGGGAGATGACTGGCTCAGAGTTTTTTATGGAAAGAATTATGATTTGGGATATGTAAATGCAGAGTATGTTACAATTGATGGTCTTGTTGATAAAACTGCAGTTATAGATGCAAAGGTAAAAAGAATAAATGAAATTGCCAAAAAGGGCGTAATTTCATCACAAGACGCTGTAAAAGCAACCGTTATGCCAAATGAAAATTCAGAGGTTGTTGCAACTCTTTATGATGGTGCGGCACTTAGAATAGTAACAAAGGGAAGCAAGTGGACTAAAATTGCCATAGGCGAAAATGGAAACACTGCTTATGTAAAATCTCAATATGTACTTGACGAGGCGCAAATTAAAGCAAGAGAAGAACAAAAGGCTAAAGCAGCAACGCAAGCAGCAAGACCTGCAAAGAACACAAAAGCAGCAAGTGCTTCTGAACAAACACAAAAAGCAGCTCCTGCAAAAAGCTCCGTTAGTACATCAGGTCAGGCAATAGTTAATGAGGCTGAAAAGTATCTTGGAACAAGATATGTTTATGGAGGAAATTCTCCCTCAACAGGCTTTGATTGCTCAGGGCTTGTGCAATATGTGTGCAAAAATGTAGGGGTTTCGGTCAACCGTTCCTCAAAGTCACAATATAGTAATGGATACGCAGTTTCAAGAGAGGATTTGCAACCTGGAGATTTAGTATTTTTCTCTAAGGGAAATGGAATTTCACACGTTGTAATTTATGCAGGCGATGGCAATGTCATTCATTCACCTCAGCCTGGAAAATCAGTTTGCTATACCACACTTTCGTACATCTGCAGTTATTCAAACTATGTGGGAGCAAGAAGAGTAGTATAAATGTTAAAAAGGTGTTAAAAGGATGTCCTTAATAAAACAGTAATATTGTTTTCGTTGAAACGGCATAGGTTTTCTATGCCGTTTTTCTTATCCAGTCCTATTCAATTTTCCGTTGATTTTGGTAAAACTTTTACTGTTTTTTCTTTCACATAGGTAACAACTAAAATTGATTTTTACACACCAAAAATCAAAAATATTTTCTCTCATTTATGAC
>JAZURZ010000122.1:0-11109 GCA_045606465.1 Clostridia bacterium
ACAAGCTACCTGCTACAAAACAGCTGAGAGCTGAAAATATATTTGTAATGAGTGAAAAAAAAGCTATGCATCAGGACATTCGTCCGCTAAAAATTGCTATAGTAAATTTAATGCCCACAAAAATAACTACAGAAACTCAACTTTTAAGACTGTTGGGAAATTCACCTCTACAAGTCGAATTTGACTTTGTGACCATGAAATCGCATCAGTCAAAGAATACCCCCCCTGAGCATTTAAAAGCTTTTTATAAATCATTTTCAAACATTAAAAAATCAAAATATGACGGAATGATAATAACAGGAGCACCTGTAGAAAATCTTGATTTTGAAGAGGTTGATTATTGGGAAGAACTGATGGAAATTATGGAATGGAGCAAAACTAATGTAACCTCTACATTTCATATATGTTGGGCTGCACAGGCAGGACTTTTTTATCATTATGGCATTCCAAAATATTCACTTAATAAAAAATGCTCGGGTGTGTTTTTGCATAAGGTAAATAGAAAGACTGCAAAGCTGGTGCGTGGGTTTGATAATGAATTTTATGCTCCTCATTCCAGATATACTGAGGTTAGGGCAGAAGATATAAAAAAACATAAGGAGCTTGAAATTCTTGCAGAATCTGAAGAGGCAGGAGTTTATATAGTATTTACAAAAGGTGGCAGACGTATCTTTGTTACAGGACACTCTGAATACGATGTTGATACACTTGCAAATGAATACAAAAGAGATGTAGAAAAGGGAATTAATCCCGAAATTCCAAAACATTATTTCCCGGGAAATGACCCTCAAAAAACGCCTGTAGTGCGTTGGAGAAGTCACGCAAATCTTCTTTTTTCAAATTGGCTCAATTATTTCGTCTATCAGATTACGCCATATGATATTGATACAATAAAGTAAAAGGAGATTTTATGGAATTAACTTCATCTAAAACAATAAAAGAGATATGCTCAAAATTTAATTTTACATTTTCAAAAGGATTAGGTCAAAATTTTTTATTGGATAAAACAATTTTAGAAAAAATTGTGGCATCAGCCGAAACTCAGAACATTCTTGAAATCGGTCCGGGATTTGGCGTGCTCACTTATGAACTTGCAAAGACTTATAAAAAAATTGTAAGTATTGAAATTGATAAAAGACTTGAGGACGTTTTGTCCTATACACTGTCAGAATTTGATAATGTGAAAATAATTTGGGGCGATGTTTTAAAACTGGATTTAAAAAAGCTTTTAGCTGAAGAATTCGGGGACGAGGAAGTAAGTGTTGCTGCAAATCTGCCATATTATATAACCACACCGATAATTGCAAAATTATTGGAAGAAAAGCTTTCTTTAAAAAATATAATAGTAATGGTGCAAAAGGAAGTGGCAGAACGCATTTGTGCTTCTCCTGGTAGTAAAGATTATGGCGCAATAAGTGTAATGTGTCAATATTATTCACTCCCTGAAATTGTAGGCAAAGTTTCCGCAGGCAGTTTCATGCCTCCGCCAAAGGTGGATTCAGCGGTTTTGAAGCTTAATATATCAAAAAAACCTCGTGTGAATGTAAATGACGAAAAAATGTTTTTTAAGGTTGTGAAATCTGCATTTGCTCAACGCAGAAAAACACTTACAAATTGTCTTTCGAGTGGTTTTGGAATTCAAAAACAGGAGATTTCTGAATTATTAGTATCCTGTGGCTTGAGTCCCGATATCAGGGGAGAACGTCTTTCTTTAGAGGAGTTTGCAAAAGTGAGCGATGAGCTTGGTAAAATTTTTATTTGAAAAACATGTAATAATCAATTAATAAATAAGGAACAAAGGAGAAAAAAATATGATGGGAAAAGAAATTCCAATAGGTGCAAAACTCACATATTATAGAATTTTTCGTGGAGTTACACAAGAAAATCTGGCAAGAAGAACTGGTGTTTCAGTGCAAACTATACGCAATTACGAAAGCGGGAAAACCATTCCTGACAGCGAATTTTTAGCTCAGTTTGCAAAAATATTAAAAATACCATCTGATTTGATAATAAATGAACCAATTAAGAATACTGAAGAAAAACTATCAGAATTGTTTTCAGGTTCTATTCATGTGGATGAGGCCGAAAAGGAAAGAGTAAATAAACTTATTCTTGAGTATAGAGAAGAGAAAAATTTATATTAAGAAAGAGTGAATCATATGAAAATCAAAATAGGCATTGCAGGATATGGCAACTTGGGTAAAGGCGTTGAATGCGCAATAAAAAACAATCCCGACATGGAGCTTGTGGCATTGTTTACACGTCGAAATCCTGATAGCATAACAACCAAAACAAATATCCCTATATTTTCCATAGAGGACGCAAAAACAATGCAGGATAAAATAGATGTGTTAATTCTATGCGGAGGAAGCGCAAATGATTTACCTGAGCAAACTCCTGAATTTGCTCAATATTTCAATGTAATTGATAGCTTTGACACCCACGCAAAAATTCCCGAACATTTTGAAAAAGTAAATAAGGCAAGCCAAAAAAGCGGGAAAATCAGCATTATTTCAGTCGGCTGGGACCCTGGAATGTTTTCCTTAAACAGATTGATATCCCAAGCCATACTTCCAAATGGAAAAGATTATACATTTTGGGGAAAGGGAATAAGCCAGGGACATTCTGATGCAATAAGAAGAATAAAAGGTGTAAAGGATGCCCGTCAATATACAATTCCTGTAGAGGAAGCACTAAACAAGGTGCGCAATGGCGAAAATCCCGAACTTAGCACACGCCAAAAGCATATAAGAGAATGTTTTGTTGTTGCTGAAGAAAATGCAGATTTATCAAAAATTGAGCAAGAAATCAAGTCTATGCCAAACTATTTTGCTGATTATGATACAATTGTGCATTTTATCACTAAAGAAGAGCTTGAAAAAAATCACGCTGGAATTCCTCATGGCGGAATAGTATTTCGTTGTGGTTTGACAGGCTTTGATGATGAAAACAAGCATATAATTGAATACAAATTAAAGCTTGACTCAAATCCAGAATTTACTGCAAGTATTTTAGTTGCATATGCACGTGCGGCATATAGATTAAATAAAGAAGGTATGTCGGGATGTAAAACTGTTTTCGATATTGCACCTTCATATATTCATCCGAATTCCGCTGAAGAACAAAGAAAAAATTTGCTTTAATTTACACAAGGGGAAGAAAAAATGAGAGAATTTATACCAATGCTTTTTTTGTCACTAAAAAATTATAATGGCAAAAAATTTTTAAATGATATTATTGCAGGAGTTATAGTTGCAATTATTGCACTTCCACTGTCTATAGCACTTGCACTTGCTTCAGGGGTTTCTCCTGAGCAAGGACTATATACTGCTATAATTGCAGGGTTTTTAATTTCCTTTTTCGGAGGAAGCAAGGTGCAGATTGCAGGCCCTACAGCAGCTTTTGCAACAATAGTTGCGAGCATAGTTGCAACCAAGGGAATGGACGGGCTCATAATTGCAACCATTATGGCAGGTGTCATTTTGATTGTAATGGGATTTTGTAAATTCGGAACCTTGATAAAATTTATACCCTATACAATAACAACAGGCTTTACTGCAGGTATTGCAGTTACAATACTTATAGGTCAATTTAAGGATTTTTTTGGAATTACATATCTTAATGGAATATCGCCTATTGAAACCACTGAAAAATTGCACGCATTTTTTCAAAATATATCAACTGTAAATCCCGATGCAGTGATAGTAGGCATAGTTTGTCTTTTGATTTTATTTTTGTTTCCAAAACTTACCGAAAAAATTCCCGCATCTTTAGTTGCAATAATTGTAGGAATTTTAATGATAAGAATTTTTCCTTTAGATGTAAATACCATAGGAGATTTGTATGAAATAAGCAACAAATTTCCTTCAATTTCTTTGCCTGCAATATCCTTTAAATCAATAAAGGAGCTTTTTCCGGATGCTTTTACAATAGCCATTTTAGCAGCAATAGAATCCCTTTTGTCATGCGTTGTTGCTGATAGTATGATTAATTCGCGTCATAGTTCCAACATGGAGCTTGTAGCACAAGGAATAGGAAATATAGGTTCAGCATTCTTTGGCGGAATTCCCGCAACGGGAGCTATTGCACGTACTGCAGCAAATGTCAAAAACGGAGGAACAACGCCAATTGCAGGAATTATACATGCAATTGTACTTGCATTAATATTAATTATTTTTATGCCATATGCATCATGGATTCCAATGAGTGCTATTGCAGCTATTTTAATTAATGTGGCATATAATATGTGTCAATGGAAGCCTTTTTTAAAACTTGTAAAAAAGGCACCAAAAAGCGATATAACTGTGCTTATAATAACCTTTGGTTTAACAGTTTTGTTTGACCTTGTAGTTGCTATTGAATTTGGGCTAATCATTGCAGCAGCATTATTTATAAAGCGTATGAGCGAAGAAATGAATGTACGCAACTGGAAATATGTAGAAGATAAAAATGACCCTGATAGCATAAATTTGCGTATAGTTGACAAATCAATACGAGTATATGAACTAAATGGACCTCTGTTTTTTGCAGTTACCGATCAACTTGCAAATATAACAACCAAAGATTTTACAAAGTGTCTTATTCTTCGTATGAGAAGCGTTCCTTCTCTTGATGCAACCGCTCTTAAAACCTTAGAAGAAATATGGGAAGAATGTACTAAAAAAAGAATAACTGTTATTTTTTCACATGTTAATCCACAGCCTTTGAAAACAATGAAAAAAGCGGGATTTTTTGAAAAAGCAGGTAAGGAAAATTTCTGTTCCTCTATAGATGCTGCTTTAAATAGAGCAAATGAAATCATAGACATAAAATAAGTTTTTTAAAATTATTTTTCTCTCTTTAAATATAATGAATTTTTATTTTGCTTACAGGGCATTATAATAATTAAATTATATTAGTAAAGAAGGAGAAAATAATGAGTAAGCAAGATGATTTTTCGCCCTATGTTCCAGCAGAAAAAATCACCCCCGAAATCACTCTTACATCAATAATAACAGGAGTTGTTCTTGCAGTAATTTTTGGCGCAGCCAATGCATATCTGGGCTTGAGGGTTGGTATGACAGTTTCAGCATCAATCCCTGCGGCAGTAGTTGCAATGGGAATAATCAGAATTGTTTTAAAAAGAAATTCCATTTTAGAAAGCAACATAGTTCAGACTATAGGCTCTGCAGGAGAATCCCTTGCCGGTGGTGCAATTTTTACATTGCCGGCATTATTTTTATGGGCATCGGAAGGAATTGGAGAAAAACCCTCAATCCTTCAGATAACTTTAATTGCATTAATTGGGGGATTACTTGGCGTCTTTTTTATGATTCCCTTGCGTAATGCTTTAATAGTTCAGGAACATGGAATTTTGCCTTACCCTGAGGGAACTGCTTGCGCTGAGGTTCTTTTGGCCGGTGAGGGGGGAGGCTCAAACGCAAAAACTGTTTTTGCAGGCATGGGATTTTCTGCACTTTTTAAATTCATAATAGATGGATTGAAATTAGTACCGGGAGAAATATCTCTTAAAATAAAAGGCTTTGCAGGAGAAATAGGGACACAAATATATCCTGCAGTAATGAGTGTGGGCTATATCTGCGGCCCCAAAATATCTGCCTATATGTTTGCGGGTGGAGTTTTAAGCTGGCTTGTACTAATTCCCATATTAGTAACCTTTGGTGAAAACATGGTTATGTATCCGTCTGTTTCTCAGACTGTAGGGCAAATTTATCAAGAAGGCGGTGCCGAAAGCATATGGGGCTCTTATATCAGATATATAGGAGCAGGCGCTTTAGCCGCAGGAGGAATTTTAAGTCTTATAAAATCCCTGCCACTCATTATTACTACTTTTAAAGATACCATGAAAAATCTCGGAATAGTTAATGCCCCAAAAAATCAAAGGACATCGGAAAATATAAACTTAAAAATTGTTCTTTCTTCAATTCTTGTACTGACTCTTCTTGTATGGTTGTTGCCGCAAATTCCCGTTTCTTTGTTGGGAGCTGCAGTAATTGTCTTTTTTGGATTTTTCTTTGCTACAGTATCATCAAGAATGGTAGGACTTGTAGGAAGCAGTAATAATCCTATTTCAGGCATGGCTATAGCAACGGTTCTTATAGCCACAACATTGTTGAAACTGACAGGAAAAACAGGAGTACAAGGAATGTTTTCTGCAATTTCCATAGGTTCAGTAATAAGTATTATTGTGGCAATAGCGGGGGATACATCGCAGGATTTAAAGACGGGATATTTGCTTGGCGCCACTCCAAAAAAACAACAAATAGGAGAAATAATAGGGATAACGGCTTCAGCTTTTGCAATAGGCGCAACCCTTTATCTTTTGGATTTTGCATGGGGATTTGGCTCTGAGGAGCTGGCAGCGCCTCAAGCTACATTAATGAAAATGATTACTGAAGGCGTTATGAATGCCCAACTTCCTTGGGATTTGGTTATTTCAGGCGTTTTTATTTCTCTAGCAATAGAGCTTCTTAAGATTCCGGTTCTGCCATTTGCTATAGGCATATATTTACCTATTCATCTTAGTGCGTGCATTATGACAGGAGGAATTATAAGATTGTTTTTTGACAAAAATAAAGCAAAAAACAAAGACCAAATAATAAATGACGGAATTTTATATTCTTCAGGAATGATTGCAGGCGAAGGTTTGTCAGGAATTTTTCTCGCTTTGCTTGCAGTTTTTGGAGCAGGAGATCTATTTGACATTTCAAAAAAGATAAATTTATCTTCTGAAATTTCTGCAATTTTGAGTATATTCTTGTTTGCAATTATGATTTTTATTCTTTTAAAATTTTCAATATTAAAAAGGAGTAAAAATGAAAAATAAAGAAAAAAATTATTTAAAAATAGTCCCATGTCATACAAAAGGCTTAAACTTTAAAATAAATGAGCAGGGAATAGTAACATTAAATATTAAAAATAAGGGGATTTTTAATAAGATAGCACAAAAGCTGTTAAAAAAGCCTGAAATTACTCATGTTCATTTAGATGAAGAAGGAAGCTTTGTCTGGCTTTTAATCGACGGAGAAAAAAACATTGCAGAGATTAAAAAAAGAGTTCAATCACGCTCCTTTGACAAATCAGCAGTTGTTGCATCACGTCTTTTTAAATTTTTAGAAATTTTAAGAAGCTATGGATTTATAACATTAAAGAATTAAAATTTACAAAAAAATTTTACAATCACGAAAATGGTAAATATTTTTTCGTGATTGTTTGTTTTTAATATCACTTTTAATAGACTTTTTAAAAAAAATATGTTATACTTATAATAGGTTTTAACTTAAGGCAAGAAAGGGTATTATCAATGAGAAAAAATTTTATTTCAATTATATTAGCATTTTGTCTATTTACAACTGTTGCTCATGCATCTGTTCTGGGTATTCACACAGGAAATGGCTCCTCTTTATTAATAGACGAAAAAACAACACTTTATCAAAATACTTTTCTTTCTGAACAATCGGGAGTTGGTCTTCAGAATGAGTATTATGCAAAATATACTCCTAATGAGTTAGTGCGCCCTATAGTTATTACAGGCGAATCAGTTTTTGGAAGAAGAACAATAAAAGAAGCAGTTGAATATATGCAAAATAACAACCTTTATCCTATGATAGGTATTAATGCGTCATTTTTTTCTTATCAGACAGGTATTCCTATGGGACATGTAATTACAGACGGAAAAATAATATCAAAGGACTCCACCGAATTAGATGGTGTGGGATTTTTAAAAGACGGAAGTGCATTTTTTTCCACCCTCGGAATAAAAACAACTGCATATTTCCAAGAATATGAATTTGATATAGCTCACATAAATAAATATTGTCAGGACACAACTGAGGTTATGACATTGTTCACTGATGAATTTGGCAACAATACAAAGGCAACCGCAGAAGCAATAAATATAGTTTTAGGGGACATAGAAGGAGAACTCGCAATAGGGAAATCCCTGACGGGAGTTGTTGAAGAGATAACAACCACAACAGGAGGATTTGACATACCTTTCGGAAAAATTGTTCTTACCATAAATACGATTGGAAATGAATGGATAAGAACTCTTATTGACCTTCTTTTGGTAGGCGAAAAAATAACAATAACAAATCAGGCAACTCAGGACGAGGAAAATTGGAACAAGGCATATAACGCCATGGCAAGCGAAGGGAAAAGACTTCTTACAAACGGCGAAATAAATCCAGAACTTGAAGCAGGGGCAGCACCACGTACTGCAGTGGGAGTGACAGAAAACAATGATGTGATTTTTTATGTAATTGATGGTCGCCAGACAGGCTATAGTTATGGTGTAAAGCTATCAACTCTCGCAAGCCGATTAAAAGAGCTTGGTTGCGTTGATGCAGTAAATCTCGATGGCGGAGGATCTTCCTCTATTGCAGGAATATACCCTGGACAAAATGTGACATCAATTATAAATTCACCATCTGACGGAGCTTTAAGAAAGGTTACAAATTTTATATTCTTGCAGAATATGCAAAAACCCACCAGTGAACTTAGAGGCTTGTATATATATCCTTATTCGGGGCATTATCTTTCAGGAAGTACAATAAAGCTTACCTCAGGTGCAGTTGACACTGCAAATCATTATATGCCATTACCTGACATAGAATATTCCATGCAAAATAATTTAGGTACCATAACTAAGGAAGGGAAATTATCCCTTTCAGGCACGGGCGAAGCAAAGGTAATAGTAACAAGCGGTGATATAATAGGCGAAGCAAGTTTTTTTGTTTATGAAAATCCAACCAAAATAGAAATATATAATTCTGAAACAAATAAAAAAATCGAAAAAATTGAAGCAGATGCAAATAGTACACTTAAACTGTCGGCACGTGCTTATAACAATAATACACTTTTAAATGCGGAGGAAGAACTTTTTTCATGGAGTGTAGATGACACTGTGGGAAGAATTGAAGATGATACTTTATTTATTTCAACAAGAATAGGGGAAGAGGGAAAACTCACTGTAACTGCTGGGGAAACAACACATGAAATTTCAGTAAAAGTAAATGTTCCCGATGTATATCCTGCCGAGCTTTATCCCTATAGCGAAATTTTAATTCAAGACAATATGATAACAGTTGATATATTAAGCTATTATGAGCCTATTGATATTGAAAACTGTTATGTCAAAATTGATGGGGAAATTTGTTCTGATTATGAGGATACAAAAAAATTACAAATAAATGAAAAGCATATAGTTATAGAAATTCCTGTTAATGATAACTTTGCAGACCAGCATCATAAAATATTGGTAAAATCCCAGACTGTTGACAATTACGCTGCATTAGAGGCAGAATATATAAATTCTGCAAGCCGTGAAAATAATTTTTCTGACACACAAAATCATTGGGCAGAAAATATTATATCTTATATGAATAGTGAAAAAATTGTAAATGGAAGTGATGGAAAATTTCATCCTGATAATGCTATGACAAGAGCAGAATTTGCAGTTATGATGTGTGGATTTTTGAAAGTAAATCCAACGGATTATAAAAATGAAAAATTGAATTTTTCCGACCTTTCTTCCATCCCTGATTGGGCATTAAATTATGTAAAGGCAGCTGTTTCGGTAGGAATTATAAGCGGAAAACAAAACGGAGAAGAAATTTTATTCGCACCAAATGATAATATAACAAGAGCAGAGGCAGCGGCAGTTATAGGAAGAACCTTGCCTGAAAATTTAAGAAAAGCACCTCTTCGATTTGTTGACAAGAAGGATATTCCTGATTGGTCAAGGGACTATATAGCACGTCTTACAAATGCACAATTTATGAAAGGCTATCCGGATAACACAATTTTACCCCATAACAAGCTTACTCGTGCAGAAGCTGTAGTTATGCTTTATAATATTTATTAAAAAAGAATGGAGATTTTCCCATGAACAACCCAAAGGAAAAAATAAAAAAGCTTACAGAACTGCTTAATTATCACAATCACAAATATTATGTAGAGGACAACCCTGAAATTTCTGATTTTGAATATGATGCTCTTTTGCGTGAATTGGAAGTTTTAGAGGCAGAATTTCCTCAATTTGCCTCGGATTTATCACCAACAAAACGTGTTGGCGGAGCAGTTTTATCTGAATTTGAAGAGGTTGTTCATGAAGTAAAAATGGAAAGCCTGCAGGATGCCTTTAATGAAAATGAAATACTTGATTTTGATAAGCGCATAAAAAATACTTTGTCAGACTATTCCTATGTTGTTGAGCACAAAATAGATGGTCTTTCGGTATCATTAGAATATAAAAACGGGGAATTTTTCAGAGTCTCCACAAGAGGCGACGGAAGCGTAGGAGAAAATGTAAGTGAAAATTTAAAGACAATAAAGTCAATTCCTTTAAAGCTAAAAGACCCGATTCCTTTTCTTGAGGTAAGGGGAGAGGTTTTTATATCAAGAGAAAACTTTAAAAAAATAAATGAATTAAGAGAAATAAATGATGAACCATTGTTTGCAAATCCAAGAAATGCAGCAGCTGGTTCCTTGCGGCAACTGAATTCTAAAATTGCGGCAGAAAGAAAGCTTGATATATTTATCTTTAATATTCAACAAATTGAAGGTGTGACAATCAAAAATCATCTTGAAGGTCTTAGATTTTTAAAAGAGCAAGGCTTTAAGGTTATTCCAAATGATGCACTTTATCCTGATATTGCATCGGCATATAAAAGGGTTTTGGAAATCGGAGAGGAACGAGAGAACATTTATTTTGATATTGACGGAGCAGTTATAAAAATAAATGATTTCGAAGAACGTAATATTCTTTCTTCAACATCAAAATTCCCTCGCTGGGCAATTGCATATAAATTTCCCGCTGAGCAAAAGAAAACCTTTGTTGAGGACATAATTGTGCAGGTGGGAAGGACAGGAACTCTTACTCCTCTTGCAATTCTTACCCCAGTAAGAGTAGCAGGAACCACTGTTTCACGTGCAACTCTTCATAATTTTGATTATATTGTCGAAAAAGATATAAAAATACATGATACTGTAGTTATACAAAAGGCTGGAGATATTATCCCTGAGGTTGTAAAAAGCTGTCCTGATATGCGTGACGGAACACAAATTGATTTTGTAATGCCTGAATTTTGCAACGATTGTGGCGCAAAA
>JAZURZ010000123.1:0-2222 GCA_045606465.1 Clostridia bacterium
CGCCGAGAGTTTCAATGCAAAAGTAAAGGCTTTTAGAAATCAATTCCGAGGTGTCAGCGACATACCTTTCTTCCTATTTAGACTAAAAACTATTTTTGCCTAATTTTTTTTACATATCCACCGAAATTTTACGGTGATCCATTATACATCGACTGTCCGATAAAATGTGTACTTTTGCCCATGGTTATGTTTTATATGTGCAATTCAAAGATAACCAAAAGGACTGAATCTTGCAAGTCAGATTCAGTCCTAATTTTTTTTATTGCTTAAAAGTTTTATCGGACACTAATATAAAAAAATCAATCCTAATAAGTCAAACAAAACCTTAGTACAATTTTCTATAACTCCTTTCTTTAGTATGAACTATGCGAGTTTTATAATCTTTGGCATTCCAATTTTTGATTGGTGTCATATATGAATCAGAATATATTGCACGCAACCACTCATCGGTTTTTACAGGCATGTAAACCTTTAGACCTAAAAAATCTCTCAATTCAAAATCAGACACAGGAACATAACTGCGATCGCAAGGAAAACCATCTGTAGCATTAGCCTCCTTCCACTCTTTAAACTCATGCTTTCGGGCTATTATACTATAATAATCATCTCCTTCTTGAAAATAATAAAAAACATCTAAATGTAATTTTTCATAAACGTAAGTTTCTTCAAATACTTGTCCGTCAGCAAGAACATTTTGACGATATAGTTGAAAGCCTGCATTTGTCATTTTCTCATGCAAATCCTCTGGGAGTTTATCTGCAAGCACGCCCAAATCAATATCTGGATCATAAGAAATAAAGCCTTTGTCGCGATATGCTCCAAGTAATGCACCATAAGTAAGAAATGCTTGCACATGCATCTGATTAAACACTTTATTTGCAGCATCCAGCATTTGCAAGCCATTTTTACGCATACGGCGCGATTGTATCTCAAACTTGATTCGGTTGATGTATTCAACAATTTTTTTATAAATCCCTAATTTTAGGGCTATTTTAACGAGTAAGTCTCTCATATATTTTGTTGGCAAAAAAAACATCATGAAGTCCTAAACCTATATTATACGCAAGAATACGTTCTTCATCCGATTTTCGTGCAATAATACGATTAAGTAAAACTTCACTTATTTCATTAAAACATCTAAATTGATTAAAATATTTAAAACCTGACACATGGGCAGTGTCATCAGCAAAAACATGATCAAAAAAAAGATCGCAATTTTGAAAGCCTCTCGTGTGAATTGGGACGAGTAAAACGCCTTTCTTATACAAATCATTTTTTTCACAAAACAAAGTAGGCATTTCAGTTACGGCAGAAACAACAACATCCGAATCTTTAATCAGGTCTTCGTTATTCTCTACTATTACAAAACGAACATTTGAAAATGCTGAAAAAAGATTAATAAAATCATCCGCTTGTCGCTTATATCTTAAAAGTTTACATGTTATCTGTTTTTGTAATGGCAAAATTGATAACAAACATTGCATGGTAGCAATCGCAGTACTACCTAAACCTACAAATGCATAAACATTTGCACAAGAGGACTGTAACGTATTAATTGTTAACGCCGCAACGGCTCCCGTTCTCATTTGTGTTATCCAATCTGCAGACATTAACGACAATAAAATTCCTGTAGAAGCCTGATATAATAACACATCAGATCGTAAAGAAGGTTTATTTCCAGCAATACGAGATACAACTTTCACTCCAAACCTATCATACTCAGGAGGCAATAAGCACGGCATTGTATTAAAAAAATCGCTCTTTTGAGGATGTAAACTTATCTTTGGGGGAACTTGAGCATCATATTTCATGCTGAACGATTCTTTCACCCATTCCACACATTGAAAGGGTGAAATAGACAAACCCCTTATTTCTTTATCAGTTATGTACTTCATATTAATCTAAGAGCTTCAACAAGTTTATTATTATCATGAGTATCACGAACTGCAATGCGGATATAAGCTCCGTTGCACTTAGAAGAGCAATCTTTTATAAGTATATTGTGTTGCTTAAGCAATTGCGCAGCCAATTCCCGAGGTGTGTGTGGATTCAAAACTTCACATAGGAAATAATTCGCTTCCGAAGGAATGACACGCAAAAAATTAATAGCAGACAACTCTTTCTGAAATCGGTTTCGTTCTGCACGAAAATCCTCCATTGCTTGTTGGTAACAACGTTCATATTTGCCCAATATTTGCAAGAAAAACTCTGCAAAGGAGTTT
>JAZURZ010000124.1:0-3903 GCA_045606465.1 Clostridia bacterium
CCACCTCATGGCCTGCATTTATAAGCTCGACTGTTGTATGACTTCCGATGTATCCCGCTCCGCCAGTTACTAAAATTTTCATATTAGAAATTACTCCTTCTCTAATTAAAATGATAATAATAAAAACTTTCTTTATAAAGTATATACCAATTTTTAAAAAAATTCAATATTTTTATTGAAATTTTAAAAAAATCATGATATAATACTACCACGTTATATTTTTAAAAAAAAATCAGGGTTAGGAAAACTTATAGGCAATGTTTTCTTGACTTTTTCTGTCAAATCGGACAGACATGCTTTTTGTGAACTTTACATATTTAAAAAGCTTAAAGCATGCAATTAAATTTTTGTAAGCTATCGGAAATAAATGCAAAATAAAAATTGCCTGATTATTTGTATTTGTTTCGGTTGGCTTTTATCACATTCACTTAGGAAAAACGCAGATAGACAATGAGGAATCTTCTGTTGTTTTCGAGATGAATTTGTGTTGATATGGTTGTAGTGTTGAAGTGGATTTTGTTCAAGCTTCAAGGACTGCAGAAAGCTTTTAAAAAACTTTTAAGGAATTTTGTCAAGGACCTTTAAAATTAAAGTTCTTTGGCAAAAAAGCTTAAAATGCTTTTTTAAAAAGCCACCTGCAGACCTTGGATAGGGCAAATACATAGATATGCTATTGACTATATTGATGCAAAGGCGTCGAGGAGGCAATGGCGGGACCTGATTTGTTTTGAAGCGTATTTTCTATGCTCTTAAAATAAGGACATATAGTAAGGTTAAATTTCTTCATTTCGCATCATATAAATTATGATATATTCTAGATGCAGAATGGAGTTTTTTTATGTATGAAGTTTTAATGAGATTAATTGACAATCTTCTTTTTTTAATAGGCTATGTAAGCGGAGGCGGTGTGTTTCCAAGACCTCTTTCAGATGAAGAGGAAAGAGAGTGTATAAGACGTATTGCCGGGGGTGATGTGGCCGCAAAAAATATGCTCATTGAACATAATCTAAGACTTGTGGCGCATATTGCAAAAAAATATAGCAACGAAAATAATGCAGATGATTTGATTTCAATAGGAACAATAGGACTTATAAAGGGAGTAAATAGCTTTAATCCGGACAAAAATCCCAAGCCCTCAACTTATATGGCACGATGCATTGAAAATGAACTTTTAATGCATTTGAGAACAGTAAAAAGACAAAGTGCAGAAATTTCAATTGATGAAACAATTGGAATTGATAAAGAGGGAAACAACATGACATTTTCAGATATTTTAACCTCTGATGAAGAGGATTTTGCCGATATTATTTCTGCAAAGTGCGATGCTGATGTCTTGCGCAAGGTGATGGAAAAGGTGCTCAAAAAAAGTGAATATGACATTTTGTGCTGGCGATATGGCATAGATAATATGCCTAAAAAAACGCAGCGGGAAGTGGCAAAAATTCTTGGAATAAGCCGCTCCTATGTGTCGAGAATAGAGAAAAAGGCATTAAAAAAGCTATATGAGGTTTTAAAGGATTTTGATATACGATAGGCAAAATTGTTATCATTAATAAAAAAATTACAAATAGCACTTGAAAAAAAAGCAAATGTATAGTATAATATTCTAAATGGTAATTGCAGAGCAATTGCAAAATAAACACACTATAAAAGTAAGGAGAATTTTGTTATGTTTGGTATTACACAAGTTTTTGCGGCACCTGAGGCGGCTACTACAGCGGCAAATGATGCAGCGGCTGCTACAGCAGCACAAGGAACAATGGCACAAATAGGACCTTTGGTGATGATGATTGCACTTTTTGCAATTATGTATTTTATTCTTATCCGTCCTCAGAAAAAGAAGGAAAAGGAAGCACAAGCAATGATTGCAGCTCTTGGTGTTGGTGACAAAATTGTTACTATAGGCGGAATATGGGGAAAAATTATCAAGGTTAAGGACGAGTACATTTTTATTGAGACCGGAAATATCGGCACTCAGGGCGAGCGTACCATTCTCAAAATGGAACGTCAGTCGGTTAAGCTTGTTGAGAAAAAGAGCGATGGCAAAAAGGACGAGGCGGAAGAAGTAGTCGATGCAGAATAATTTTTAACATAAATATTTATCCTTCGTAATATTATATATTAAGTAAATAATATTACGGAGGATTTTTTTATGTCTGATGAAAGAAAACTTGATTTGGTGGCAGTGGGAAAGGGAATTTTAATTGCAATAATACTTACCTTTATTCTGATATTGATAATTGCGGCAGTGTGCTATTTTGCCACGGTGCAGGATAAGCTTTTGTCCTTAATTGTACTTGCAGCGACGGGGATAAGTGTTTTATTGGGGGCGCTTGCGGCGGCAAAAAATGTGTCGGGTGCAGGACTTTTGCATGGAATGATACTCGGTGTCGGATATGTTGTCATAATGATTTTGTCAAATCTTGTGCTTGGTGGCGGACTTTTGTTTAATCAAAGGCTTGTTTCAATGATTATATGTGTCATCTCATGCGGCATGCTTGGTGGAATTTTGGGAATTAATACAAAAAAATAAAAAAAATTGTAAAATACTCTTTTCATTTTGATTTTTTTGTGATATAATATCTAATAAGTTGATTACTTGTTATGTAGTTAATATTTATTATCAGACATTTAAGGGAGGAAATTTCAAATGAAACACGTAAAAACTTTAAATAAGGCAACACTTAAAAAGAGTGCAAAAAATGGCGGCTGCGGCGAGTGCCAGACATCTTGTCAGTCTGCTTGCAAAACCTCATGCACAGTAGCAAATCAGAAGTGCGAAAAAAACGACTAAAAATCGAAAAAGAAGCTGTTGCATAAGCTAACAGCTCTTTTTTTCGTAAGCTGTACTAAAAATAAAGGTGGCAAATAGTCACAGGAGGTTTTTTATTTGATACATAAGTTTAAACAAATGGGGTTAAATCTTGTTTTAGATGTTTACAGCGGAAGCGTGCATGTGGTAGATGATGCCTTTTATGATATGCTTGATTTTGTAAAGGAGCCCTTTTCGAAATGCCAAAACTGCCCCAAAAGCATAAAAGATGAATTAAAAAACAAATATGATGAAAAAGAAATAGAAGAGGCTTACTCTGAGATGTGCGAGCTTTATGACGAGGGAACTCTTTTTTGCCCTGATGTCTATAGCCACATTGCAAAAAATTGGAACAAAAAATCAGTTGTCAAGGCATTGTGCCTGCATATAGCCCATGATTGTAATTTAAGATGTAAATATTGCTTTGCTGACACGGGCGAGTTTCATGGTAAAAGAGGAATGATGAGTGCCGAGGTGGGTAAAAAGGCAATAGATTTTGTAATAAAAAATTCAGGCTCAAGACAAAATATCGAAATAGATTATTTTGGTGGCGAGCCACTGATGAATTTTGAGGTTGTAAAAGAAATTACCGAGTATGCCAAAAAGGTTGGAAAAGAAAATGGTAAGAATTTCAGATTTACCATTACTACAAATGGGCTTTTGCTTGATGATGAGGTAAAGAAATATGTAAATGAAAATATGTCCAACGTGGTTTTGAGTCTTGACGGAAAAAAGGAAACAAACGACCGTATGCGCTATCGTGTAGATAAAAGCGGCTCGTATGACACAATTGTTCCTAAATTTATTGACCTTGCCCAAAGCAGAAATCAGGACAATTATTATGTAAGAGGAACCTTTACTTCTAAAAACTTGAATTTTTCAGAAGATGTTTTGCATATGGCTGACCTTGGCTTTAAGCAGACCAGCGTAGAGCCTGTTGTCGCTCCCGAAAGTGAGGACTATGCACTCACAAAGGAGCATATACCTGTTGTTTTGTCTGAATATGAAAAGCTTGCAGAGGAGTATGTAAAGAGAAGAAGGGAAGGCAGAGGCTTTAATTTCTTCCATTTCATGATTGACCTTGAGCAGGG
>JAZURZ010000125.1:0-11799 GCA_045606465.1 Clostridia bacterium
GATCACAGGTGCTGCTCAGATGGACGGTGCTATCCTCGTTTGTGCTGCTTCTGACGGTCCTATGGCTCAGACAAGAGAGCACATCCTTCTCGCTCGTCAGGTTGGCGTTCCTGCAATCGTTGTATTCATGAACAAGGCTGACCAGGTTGACGATCCTGAATTGATGGAACTCGTTGAAATGGAAATCAGAGACTTGCTCAGCGAGTACGAATTCCCCGGAGATGATACACCTATCGTTTCTGGTTCAGGCTTGCAGGTTCTCGAATCTACTTCTACAGATGTTAACGCTCCTGAGTATAAGTGTATCTTAGACTTGATGGAAGCTGTTGATAGCTACATTCCTACACCTGATAGAAAGGCTGACTTGCCATTCTTGATGCCTATCGAGGATATCTTCTCAATTACAGGCCGTGGTACTGTTGCTACTGGTAGAGTTGAAAGAGGTCAGTTGAAGGTTAACGAAGAAGTTGAAATCGTTGGTTTGACAGACGAAAGCAGAAAAGTTGTTGTTACAGGTATCGAAATGTTCAGAAAGCTTCTTGACTATGCTGAAGCTGGTGACAACATCGGTGCATTGCTCCGTGGTGTTCAGAGAACAGAAATCGAGCGTGGACAGGTATTGGCTAAGCCAGGTACTATCAATCCTCATACAAAGTTCAAGGGCGAAGTTTACGTTCTTACTAAGGAAGAAGGCGGACGTCATACACCTTTCTTCAACAACTACAGACCTCAGTTCTATTTCAGAACAACTGACGTTACAGGCGTTATCTCATTGCCTGCTGGCACAGAAATGTGTATGCCTGGCGATAACGTAAAGATGGAAGTTGAACTTATCACTCCTATCGCTATTGAAAAGGGTCTTCGTTTCGCTATCCGTGAGGGTGGTAGAACAGTTGGTTCAGGCGTTGTATCTGAAATCGATGGCTAATATTAGCTTATAAAAACAAAAGCGATTTTCCAATTTTTTGGAAAGTCGCTTTTTTATATTTCCTGACGCTATAATAAATATTTTTTGGTTCTTTTGAGATTATTTATATAGCATGAATTGTTAATATATTTTAATTCCTTTTTTCTTTGCATATTTTATAAACTGCATCACTTAAAGTATCTACACTTTTTTTGTTTGAAAAAAATCCAAAGCTTGCACGCAAAGCCCCGCTTTTTTCGGTACCTAAAGCTACATGAGCAGGATAAGCGCAATGCCATCCGCCGCGTGCTGCTATTTTAAATTTATCATTTAAAATTTCACAAAGCTCTCCGCATTCCATTCCTTTTACATTAAAAAGAACAGTTCCGTTTCTTTCTCCTTGTGATTTATCGCATATGCCATAAACTTCTACATTTTTCATGTTTTTAAGCTTTTCAATTAACAAAAAAGCAAGCTCGCACTGATGTGCGGCTATTTTTTCGGGAGAGTGCTTTTTTATAAATCGTACAGATTCTCCCAATGCCATTATTGCAGGGGTGTTGAGCGTTCCTGCGTGGAGCATGTCAGGCATTTGTGACGGTTGTTCCAAGAGATGCGAAAAAGAGCCTGTGCCGCCAAAAATAACAGGGGAAAGCAAAACTCCTTCTCTTACATAAAGACCACCGACTCCAAGTGGACCAAGAAGACCCTTGTGAGCCGAAAATGCGAGCAAATCAATGTTCATTTCCTTTACATTTATAGGCCTACATCCTGCAGTCTGAGCGGCATCAACTAAAAATAAAATCCCAAAATCATGTGCAATTTTGCCTATTTCGCTAATTGGCTCAATGGTGCCGCACACATTTGAGGCGTGAGTGCATATTATAACAGATGTGTCACTTCTTATTGCCTTTTTTATATCATCGGGATTTATTCTTCCAAGATTGTCTGCTTCCACAATGGTGTAATTGCCATAGCTATGGACAGGCCTTAAAACGCTGTTGTGCTCCATTTGTGTAACTATGGCGTGTCCTTTGTTTTTTAAAATTCCGCCTATTGCCATGTTAAGAGCCATGGTTGCATTTTGGCAAAAGCCAAGTCTTTGAGTGTTGTCTATGCCAAAAAGATCGCAAAGCTCCTCGGAGGTATCCTCTATGCCGCTTGACCCCATAATGCTGAAATAATGTCCTCCACGACCTGCATTGACGCTTGCAAGATGAGTATATTTATTCATAGCTCTGTAAAAGCATTCAGGCTTTTGGTAGGAAGTAGCGGCGTTGTCAAGATAAAGCATGATAAACCTCTTCTCCCTCTGTTTTCTCGGAAAGATACAGGCCGCTTATTTTAATATTATAACGATTTGCTGCTTCGGTAATAAGTGGCAAATTTTTAAAATGAGTCTTTAAGGAATAGGAACAACCTTTTGAGCCAAGAGCAACGGGAGTGTGGAAAATACGTGCCGATATGCCATAATCTTTATCAAGCCTTTTCCAGAGTCTGTTGGCGGTGGTGATGGGACCGATTACGACTATTAAATTTCCTGACATTTTAAAAACAATCCTTTCTTCATTTTATATATAAAATGGCGATTTTACCTTAAAAAAATAACAAAACACCTTATAATAAAATAATATGAAAAAAGGTATAAAGTTGTGAGGAAAATTTTGGACTATAATAAGCCCTGATTTGTGTTATTATCGCAAATCGGGGCTTAAGATAGTTATTTTTAATTATTCTTTTGGGGGACGATTGCCAAAAAATTGATAGATGTTACATTTTATCATTCCATTATAAAGCTTTCTTTTTTTGTTGGCAGTTTTGCCAAAAAGCTTTTCAAAATTTTCAGCAGATGCAAGAATATAAAAAGACCAATCCTGCAAAGATTTAAAGGATTTACCCATATCGGAATAAAGCTTTTCACAATCAGCTATAGTTCCAAGGCGTTCGCCATAGGGAGGGTTGCATATGATACTCCCATAGGGTGTTTGGCAAGAAAAATCAAGAGCATTTAAAACTTTTGGTACAACAACATCTTCTACGCCCGCTTTTCGTGCGTTCTCCGATGCGATTTCTACCGCCTCAGGGTCAATGTCGGAAGAATATATTTCAAGAGGTGTGTTGCGTTTTAAATCAAATGCTTCTTCCCTTGCTTTATTCCATAGATTTTGAGGGACAAAATCAAAGTTTTGTGCGGAAAACTCCCGTGTAAGACCCGGAGCTATATTGCGTTTGAACATTGCAGCTTCAATGGGAATTGTGCCCGAGCCGCAGAATGGGTCGCAAAGAGGGTATTCAAACTTCCAATAACTCATCATAACCATGGCGGCAGCTATGGTTTCACGCAAGGGCGCAGCGTTGGAAATTGCCCTGTAGCCACGCTTGTGAAGACTCTCTCCTGAGGTGTCTATCATAAGGGTGACACGGTCTTTTAAAATGGAAAACTGAAGCTGATAGCAGGCGCCATCTTCAGGGAGCCACGACAGATTATAAGACTCACCAAGAGATTCGGCAACTGCCTTTTTTATAATTGCCTGGCAGTCACGAACACTTGCAAGCTGAGATTTCAGGGAATAGCCCTTGACAGGAAAGGCGGCGTTTTTTGACAAAAAGCGAGTCCAATCTATAGCCTTTGTGGCACAAAAAAGCTCCTCAAAGGTGGTAGCATTAAATTCTGCCACTTTTATAAGGACACGTTCGCCGCATCTGAGCCACATATTTGCACGACATAAAGCTTCACAATCCCCTAAAAAGGTAACACGTCCGTCCTCGACAGAAGTTTTTTCATAGCCAAGTCGCTTTAATTCTTTTGAAACAAAAGCCTCAAGCCCAAAAAGAGTGGGAACAATTAATTCAAATTCATTCATTTTATTATACAACTTTCTTCTGTTTTTTTGCTTGTTAAAGCAATCTTAAGATTAGTATAATATATAAACTTTTAAAAATCAATAAATTTCAAAAAAATAAGATAAATTCTGTAAATTTTGAGGTAAAAAAATTGCAGAAACACTTGAAAAAAATGATAAAAAATGATAAAATAATATGGAAGATAAACTTTACTTGTTGCGGAGGAAAAATATGTCGGGGAAAGTTTGGAATTATAAAAATAAAGATTGCTCGCAAGAGGAAATTAAAGAGCTGTCCCGACAGGGAGGCATACCTCCTCTTTTAGCCTTACTTTTAATAAATCGTGGAATTACTAATGCAACAGCAGCTCAGAAGTATATTAAAAAAACGCTTGATATAATTCATAATCCTATAGATTTAACAGATATAGAAAAAGCAACTGAGCGTATAATTTATGCAATACAAAATAATGAAAAAATAACCATTTATGGAGATTATGACGTTGATGGAGTTACGGCGACTGCACTTTTGGTAAAGTTTTTAAAAAACCACAATGCCAACGTGGATTATTATATTCCAAATCGTGAAAATGAGGGATATGGAATAAATGTTATGGCAGTGAATAAAATTGCCAAAACCGGAACAAAACTGATGATTACAGTGGATTGCGGAATAACTGCCTGTGGAGAGGTGGAGCTTGCCAAAGCTTTGGGTATGGATATAATCATTACCGACCATCATCTTTGTAAGGAAAAGCTGCCGGCAGCCTTTGCAGTAATAGATCCGAAAAGAGAAGACTCAAAATATCCATTTGACGCACTTTCCGGTGTGGGAGTTGCTTTTAAGCTTGCATTGGCTATAGCAAAGGAGTTGGGCGAAAAAACATCTAATTGCTTTTATGAATATGTTGAGCTTGCTGCAATAGGCACTATTGCCGACGTTGTAAATATATTGGATGAAAATCGCGTCATTGTACAAAAAGGTATTTTATCGATGTCACAGACTAAAAATGAAGGAATAAAGGCACTTTTGAAGGTGTCTGAGGCAAACAAGCACCCTATAAATACCACAACGATATCCTTTATGCTTGCTCCGAGAATAAACGCAGGTGGGCGTTTGGGCAGTGCCGACAAGGGGGTGGAATTGTTATTGTGCGACAATCCTCACGAGGCAGAGATGATAGCAAATGAACTTGAAAAAAGCAATCTTGACAGGCGTGTTTGCGAACAGAAAATTTTCCAAGAAGCTATTGCTATGATAGAAAGTGATGTAGATTTTGATAAAAAAAGGGTTATAGTTCTTGGAAAAGAGGGCTGGCATCATGGTGTAATAGGAATTGTGGCATCAAGAATATGCGAAAAATTCTATCGTCCGACAATTTTGGTTTCCTTTGATGAAAAGGGTGCAGGAAAAGGTTCGGGACGCTCGGTAGAGGGATTTCATCTTTTTAACGCCTTGTCGGAGTCAAGTGATATTTTGACCAATTTCGGCGGTCATGCAATGGCGGCAGGAATAGGAATTAATATAAATGACATGGAGGAATTTTCAAAAAGATTAAACGAAAATTTTGAAAATAAATTTAAGGAAACCGAAAATGTACCTAAAATAGATATAGATTGTGAGCTTTCTCCCGAAATGATTACTATAAAAAATGCACAGATGCTTGAATATATGGAACCATTTGGAGAGGGAAATCCAAAACCTATATTTTCTATATCGGGAGCAAGGGTGAAAAAAATTGAACAAATGGGGTCAGACAAAAATCACCTTAAGCTTGTTATAGAAAAAGATGATGTTATAATGAACGCTGTGGGTTTTCGCATGGGGGAATATAAAAATTTCAAAAAATCAGGAGATTTTGTTGATGTGGCTTTTATTCTTGAGAAAAATAATTTTAGGGGAGAAGAAAGTGCACAACTCATTTTAAAGGACATAAAATAAATTAAAAAAGAAAAGAGGTGACGCCTTAGTGGAAGACAAAAAACTATATAAAATATTATCACCGGACACCATTCCTGAAATAAAGGAAGATACTGACATAATTGTGGAAAAAATTATTGAAATGGTAAAGGGGTATTCTCCTAATTCAAATACCGATTTAATTTATATAGCTTATCGTCTTGCAAAGGCGGCACATAAAAATCAGGTTAGAAATTCGGGAGAGCCTTATATTGTTCACCCTGTCCAGATAGCATATATTGCAACCGAGCTTAACTTAGATGCAGTGGCAATATGTGCGGCACTTCTGCACGACGTCATAGAGGACACTTCCTACACATATGAAAATTTAAAGGATTTGTTTGGAGAGAATGTAGCAGAAATTGTAAATGGCGTTACAAAGCTTAAAAAAATCACCTATAACACACATGAGGAACAACAGGTTGAAAATTTAAGAAAAATGTTGCTTGCAATGTCAAAGGACATAAGGGTTATTATGATAAAGCTTATAGACCGTCTTCATAATATGCGCACCCTTAAATTTATGCCGCATAATAAGCAGCTCACCATAGCAAAGGAAACTTTAGATGTTTATGCACCATTAGCACATCGTTTGGGTATGTCAAGAATTAAAATAGAGCTTGAGGATTTGGCGCTAAAATATCTTGACCCTGTTGCTTATGAGGAAATAAGGACGGGAATAAATCAGAAAAAAGAAGAGCGTGAGCATTTTATAACCGATATAATAACACGTTTTGAAGAAAAGCTTGAAGAAAATAAAATAAAGGGACAGATTACTGGAAGAGCAAAGCATTTTTATAGCATATTCAAGAAGATGTTTGCTCAGAACAAAACCTTAGACGAAATATATGATTTGTTTGCAGTGCGTATAATTGTTGACAGCGTGGCAGACTGCTATGCCGCATTGGGAATGGTGCACGAGATGTACACCCCTATTCCTATGCGATTTAAGGACTATATAGCAATGCCAAAGCCTAATATGTATCAGTCGTTGCATACAACTGTTATAGGAAAAAGCGGAATGCCTTTTGAAATACAAATAAGAACTAAGGAAATGCATAAAATTGCAGAAGAGGGTATTGCAGCGCATTGGAAATATAAAGAGGGCATAAGCGGAAAAACCGATATGGACTCCAAGCTTGGCTGGATAAGACAAATGCTGGAAAATCAGGTGGATATAATAGACACTGACGATTTCATGAACACAATAAAGCTGGATTTGTTCAGCGAAGAGGTTTTTGTCTTTACTCCCAAGGGTAAGGTGGTTGCTCTTACATCGGGAAGTACAGTTATAGATTTTGCTTTTGCAATTCATACAGCGGTTGGCTGCAGCATGAGCGGCGCCAAAGTAAATGGAAAGATTGTGCAAAACACCTATTGCCTGCAAAATGGTGATATTGTTGAAATTCTGACCTCCCCCAATGTTAAGGGCCCAAGCAGAGATTGGCTTAAGATTGTAAAAACTTCACAGGCGAAAACCAAAATAAATCAATGGTTCAAGCGTGAGCGTCGAGAGGAAAATATAGTAAGAGGAAAGGAACTTATCGAACGCGAAATAAAGCATTTAAACCTTTCAAACGCACATATAATGCGCGAGGAATGGCTTGTGCCCATGTTTCGTAAATATAATTTTAATGGAATTGATGATCTTTTCGCAAGTGTAGGCTATGGCGGATTGTCAGCTCAAAAGGTTGTAATGCGTCTTCGTGAGGAGTATTTGCGTGAAAGAAAAGAAAATGGAATTGTTGAGGCAACAATTTCAGAGGTGCCGGCGGCATTTCCAAGGAAAAAACGCTCCAGCAACGGCATAGAGGTTAAGGGCATAGAAAACTGCCTTGTGCGTATTGCAAAATGCTGCAGCCCTGTGCCGGGAGATGAAATTGCAGGCTTTATCACCAAGGGCAGAGGCGTGTCAGTGCATCGTAGAGATTGTCCTAACATTCAGCCGAATGCACTTTCAGAAGAGGACAGAGGAAGATTTATAGAGGTTGCATGGACAAACGAGGGGCAAACAAGCTATATTGCAAATCTTTTGGTTGAGGGTGATGACCGCCCTGGAATGATGATGACGGTCTCATCGGCAATAAATGAGCTTGATATAAATTGCGTGTCCATAACAGCGAGAGTTACTAAAAAAGGTATGGCAGTCATGAATTTCGGACTTGAGATAACAAGCACTGCAGATTTAAAGAAAGCAATGACAAAAATAAGACAGATAAGTGGCGTGAGAAATGTTACAAGAACCACAAACTGATGTTAGAAGGAATAAAAGAATATGCAAGAACAAAGTGTTAAAATAACTACTGAATATATCAAGCTTGACCAGCTCCTTAAATTTTCGGGACTTGCTGAAAATGGCGCAGATGCAAAGGATATGATTTTGTCAGAAATGGTATCTGTGGGAGAGGATTTGTGCACAATGAGAGGAAAAAAACTCAGAGCAGGAGATGTTGTCAAAGTAGAGTTTGAAGACGAAACTGTGATAATAAATGTTGAGTAGGTCTTTTTAAAGAAAGGGTAACTATGGAAATACAAAAGCTTATGCTTGAGAATTTTCGCAATTATGAGCATGAGGAAATAGAATTTTCTTCGGGGACAAATGTAATTTATGGAGATAATGCACAGGGAAAAACCAATCTTTTAGAAGCTGTGTGTATGTTTGCTCATGGAAGAAGCCGCCGGGCAGGGCGTGATGTTGAGCTTATCAGATTTGGTGAAAAAATGTTTAGAATATCTTTGGAATTTTCTGATAGCGTGCGTCAATACAAGGCAATTATGCAGGTGTCCTCAGGCGGTAAGAAAATGATAAAAATAAATAATGTACCAATTCTTAAACTTTCGCAGCTTATGAGCTATCTCAACGTGGTCATGTTTTCGCCAACTGAACTTGAAATTGTAAAGGGTTCCCCATCGGTGCGCCGTCATTTTATGGACGAGGCAATAAGCCAGCTATATCCAAAATATATTTCCAAACTCTCAGATTATCATAAGGCGTTAGAACAAAAAAATGGATTGTTAAAACAACTGAAACTTGAGGGGAAAAACAAAAGTGAAATGCTGTCGGTGTGGAATCAGCAGCTTGCAGAGTCGGGTGCGGCAGTAGTTTTGAAAAGAAGAGATTTTATAGAGCAGCTTGCTGATACAGCCCAGCTTGTGCAAAAGGAAATAAGTAAAGAAAATTTAAAAATTGACTATACACCAAGCGTGGATTGTGGTATAATAAAAGAAGAGGCAAGTAAGATATTTTTAGAAAAATTAGAGAGTATTCAACAACGGGAAATTGAGGCGGGTGCTACCCTTTGGGGAGTGCAAAGAGATGATTTTAAAATAAAGCTTGCAGGCAAGGAAGCAAAGCTTTTTGCTTCACAAGGTCAACAGCGTACAGCGGTGCTTTCCCTAAAGCTTGCCCAGACAGAGTACATTTATAAAGAGCGAGGAGAATACCCCGTGCTTCTTTTAGACGACATAATGAGTGAACTTGATATAAACAGAAGACAATTTTTGTCTGGGAAAATAAGGGACAAGCAGGTGCTTATAACAAGCACTGATGCTGAGGGAATTGAAAATAATCCCAACACAAAGTATTTTAAGATTTGCGAGGGGAGGCTAAAAAAAGATGTTTCTTCATCTGGGAAATGACGCAGTGATACGCATGGATGAAATTGTGGCTGTGTTTGATATGGACAACACCACTGTTGCAAGACAAAGTCGTAGCTTTTTGGCAAATGCACAAAAGGTTGGTGAGGTTGTAGATATATGCGATGACCTGCCAAAATCCTATATAGTAACCCAAAGCGATGGTAAAGTGAAGGTTTATATCTCATCAGTGTCCTCAAGAACAATAGCAAAAAGAGCAAAGTCAAAACGTTTTGCCGATACAGAAAAGAATGGTTTTTCAAAATATATATAGCGTACACAAATTTGATTGCAAAAAATTTCTTGCAATATCTTATGATATATAAACTCAGAAAGGAATTAAAAAGATGAGTGAAGAAAAAATTGAAGTAAAATATGACGAAAATCAAATACAAGTATTAGAGGGACTTGACGCAGTGAGAAAGCGCCCTGGTATGTATATTGGCTCAACCTCGTCGGCAGGCTTACATCACTTGGTTTATGAAATTGTTGACAATTCTATAGACGAAGCTCTTGCAGGTTATTGCGATAAAATAATTGTGGAAATAAATGCCGACAATTCTGTTACAGTTACAGATAATGGAAGAGGTATCCCCGTGGGAATTCATCCCCAGCAGGGAATTCCTACCGTTGAGGTTGTTTTGACTATTTTGCACGCAAGCGGAAAATTCGGCGGTGGTGGATACAAGGTTTCGGGTGGTTTGCATGGTGTTGGTTCATCTGTTGTAAATGCGCTTTCCGAACGTCTGGAGGTAGAGGTTTCGGATGGCGAGCACATACATTATCAGAGCTATGAAAGGGGAAAGCCTACCTGCAAATTAAAGGTTATAGGCGATACCAAAAATACAGGAACAAAAATTACCTTCAAGCCCGACCCTGAAATTTTCGAAGTGCTGGAGTTTGACTATGAAGTTCTCTTAAAGCGTTTGCGTGAGCAGGCATTTTTAAATAAGGGTGTAAGAATAATTTTGATTGATAAAAGGGACGAAGAAAAAGAGCCCCGCGAAATGTATGCCGAGGGTGGCATAAAGGAATTTGTGGAGTATCTTAATAGAAATAAAGATGCACTCCATGACGATGTTATCTATCTTGAGGCAGAGCGTGAAGGAATGATGGTTGAGATTGCAATGCAATATACCAATTCCTATAACGAGCTTTTGCTAAGCTTTGCAAACAATATTCATACTATTGATGGTGGTATGCACGAAACAGGCTTTAAATCGGGAATGACTCGTGTAATTAATGAATATGCAAGAAAAAATAATATTTTAAAGGAAAAGGACTCAAACCTCTCGGGAGATGATACAAGAGAGGGACTTACTGCAGTTGTGAGCGTAAAGGTTGAGGAGGCGCAGTTTGAGGGACAAACCAAAACAAAGCTGGGAAATTCCGAGGCAAGAACTCTTGTTGAAAATGCAATAAATGATAAATTTGAGGCATTTTTAGAGGAAAATCCAAGGGTTGCAAGAGCAATTATAGATAAAACCCTCACAGCGGCAAGAGCAAGAGAAGCAGCAAGAAAAGCAAGAGAAGCAACCCGTAAAAATTCCACTGTTCACAATGCCTCGGTTTTGGAAAAGCTTGCAAGCTGTACCGATGAGGGCGCAGATTACGCCGAGATATATATTGTCGAGGGAGATTCTGCGGGTGGTAGCGCAAAGCAGGGAAGAGACCGTCGCTATCAGGCAATTCTGCCCCTTTGGGGAAAAATGCTCAATGTTGAAAAAGCAAGAATTGACAAGGTTCATGGTAATGAAAAGCTGTTGCCTGTAATTGTGGCACTCGGAGCGGGCATAGGCGAGGAATTTGACATAACAAAATTGAAGTATGGTAAGATAATCATTATGGCAGATGCCGATGTCGATGGTGCGCATATAAGAACTTTGCTTTTGACCTTCTTCTTTAGATATATGCGTCCCTTGATTGAACAAGGCCATATATATCTGGCACAACCCCCTCTTTTCAAGGTATTTAAGGGTAAAAATGCAAATCTTGTTGAAAAGTATGCATATGACGAGGAAGAACGTGACCGCCTTATCGCTGAAATGGGTCCTGGCTGTAAAGTTCAGCGTTATAAGGGTCTTGGTGAGATGGACTCCTCTGAGCTTTGGGAAACCACAATGAATCCCGAGACACGTACAATGCTCAAGGTAGAACTTGAGGATGCAATTGCAGCTGATGAAATCTTTACTATACTTATGGGTGACAAGGTAGAACCAAGACGTGAATTTATTGAGCAAAACGCAAGATATGTGTCAAATCTGGATATATAAAAGCTGATAATTGGGGATGTTAAAAAAGTCCAGAACTAAAAAAAGGTGACAAAAACAAGGTTTTGAATTAAGTATAAATCAAAGAAATCTTAAATTTAGTTGAAAAATCTCATATATTCGATTTTTTTCATAATTTATTCCTTTTTGCTATAAACAAACTTCGCCTCTGGGGCGTACCAA
>JAZURZ010000126.1:0-5366 GCA_045606465.1 Clostridia bacterium
ATTCCCTTAAAAATAAAATATATTGGGCAAAATTGTTATACAATTGTAATTTATTTATACATATTTAACAAAAATTATTTTTTTATAAAAATTTTTTTATAAAAGTTATTGACAAATCGACTTTTTTTTTATATCATATAATCATGTGGGGACAATTTTACAATCATTGTCCGGTTTTTAGCGGGCTGATTTCTAAATTACCTATATCTTGGGCTGTTAAATAGATTTTTCAAGATACTGTTTGTCCGGTCCGCAAAAACGAGGCATAGCCGGGAAAGACACTCATAAGCTTATAACACCACGCACAATGCCAAATGGAAGGTGGTGAATTCCTTGGAGATTACTGATATCAGAATTAAAAAAATTGCATCGGAAAGTAAAATGAAAGCAGTTGTTTCTGTTACCTTTGATAACGCTTTCGTTGTACATGATATTAAAATCATAGAGGGACAAGATAAGCTTTTTACTGCTATGCCAAGCAGAAAAACGCCCGATAATGAGTTTAAAGATATCGCTCATCCGATAAATAGCCAGATGCGTGAAATGTTAGAAACTGCAATTCTGGAAGAATATGAAAACTACCTCAAATCAGAGGAAGCGGCAGAATAATAAAATATTCACATAAAAATCTCCTTGTTTTTTGGGAGGTTTTTTTGTTTGCCTTGAATTTAAAAAAGGGCTTTTAAAAAGTATTGTTTAGTACTTTGTCAAGAACCCGCAGGACACCATAATTTGTGTTTGGTTTCACAATTATATGGCAATTGTATTTGGAATATTTTTTCATATTCTCATTACCTTAAGATTTCTGATATTTTCAAAACAACTTTTTAAAAGCCACTTTTTTATATATAATCAGCACAAAATAGGCTGTAATTGTCTTTTTTCTAAAGCTGCTTTTGCAGCCTCTTTTATTTGTGTCATATCTGCCACAAGTGAATTGGGTTTTTCCTTGCAATCATCCTGCCTAAATGGCACAAAATATATATTCTTCTGATTTAAAAGAGTCCCTATATTTTTTGCAGCATTTCCAAGTCCGTCATTGGTGGAAACTGCCAAAAGCACAGACTTTTGGTTTCTTAAATGCGCCTTGACTGCCATTGTGACCGAGGTGTCTGCCACTCCCGACGCAAGCTTTGCAAGACTATTCCCTGTGCAGGGTGCTACAATTAATAAATCAAGATATCCCTTAGGACCTATAGGCTCGGCTTCTGCAACTGTTTTTATGATTTTATTTCCTGTAAGACCACAAAGCTGCTCCCGGAATATTTCAGCACTCCCAAATCTTGTAGAAGTATTATACGCAGTTTCACTCATGATTGGAATAATATTTGCTCCCGTCTTTATAAGCTCCTCAACCTCCTTTATGACACGGCTGAAGGTGCAAAAAGAGCCGGTCATTGCAAAGCCGATATTTTTATCAAAAAGCTCCATATATCTTTCCCCCCTTCTCCCTTAAAATATTTATAATTGTATTTTTTATAATTTCTCCCGAGGTTATGGGCGCAACCTTTCCCGGAAGGCTCAATGCCCATATTACCTTTATTCCCAAATCCTTTGCCAAAGAAAAATCCACCCCTCCAGGCTTTGATGCAAGGTCTATTATCAGCGTGTTTTCTTCAATCTCTTTTAAAAGCTTTTCATCAAAAATAACCGATGGCACGGTATTAAAAATAACCTGATAGTTTTTGATTGTTTCAGAAAGAGCATTGCTATGTACGCACTTTACACCATTTGCATCGCACCATGCAAAATCGGCACACTTTCTTGCAGAAACTGTAACATCTGCTCCAAATGCCTTTAAACGGTCGGCAAGAATTTTTCCTATTCTTCCATACCCAACTACAAGGCATGAGCTTTTGTGAAGTGTATGTGGCGTCTCAGACAAGGCTATTTCTATTGCCCCCTCAGCTGTAGGTATTGCATTGGCAACGCTAAGCTCCTCACGCTCCAGATAATCATAGGTTTTTATATTTCTTTTTTGTAAAATATCATTTGGGGTAAGTTTCCCTCCAAAAATTATTGTATCGGAGGAAATTTTTTCAAAAAGGCTAGAAAGCTTTATTTCATTTTCGCAAAATGGAGAATTTAACAAAACTCCGTCATGCGACACCGGCAGCGGCAATATTACAATTTCAGCCCTTGCCGCATCCTCCTCATTTTTTGCTTTTTTTAAATTTTTAGTATCAATTTGCTTGTCAAATCCAAAAATTTTTACATCATAGCCCTCTTTTTTTAATAAAAATGCAAGGGTTATCTGACGAAGGTCTCCTCCTATTACTGAAACTAACATTTATTTACCTCCCATAATATATAAAAATACTTTTATCATAAATTTTCTTATGCTATATATTATGTGATTTTCAAAAAGAGTGTTCATTTCTTATGTTGAAATATTTTGCTCTCAAAGTCCTTGTTTTTTCTAAAATAATATTTGAAAAGCTCTGAAATTTCTCATAAAAAAAGAAGGATTTTTAAAAAATCCTTCTTTTTTTAACTTACATTGAAACGTCCTTGACAAAAATCTCACGAACTGCATTTGGGTCAGCAGAAGCTGTTTCGGCTTTTGCGCCGCCATTGTTGCGATTTTCAAGGAATGTTCTTGCAACCTGTGGGAACAATGCGCAAGAGAGCACGTCCTCTTCAGATTTAGCCAAGTCCTTGGTTTCTTCACGATATTTTTCCATTTCAGGTTTTATAAGGTCTGCAGGTCTTACAGTTATAACCTCATCATCGCCGATTGCCTTTTTGCGAACCTCTTCATTTACCTTGCCTGGGAGCTTACCATATTCTCCTCTTAAAACGCCCTTTGATTCCTTTGTTATCATTTTATAGCGTTCGCCCATTAACACATTGTAAACTGCTTGTGTTCCAACAATCTGGCTTGTTGGTGTAACCAAAGGAGGATATCCGAAATCTTCACGCACCTTGGGAATTTCTGCAAGCACATCGTAGTATTTATCCTCAGCATTTGCCTGCTTTAATTGTGAAATAAGATTTGAAAGCATTCCGCCGGGAACTTGATAGAGCAATGTGTTTGTGTCAACATTCAAAACCTTGGGGTCAAGGCTTCCCTGCTCCTTAAGCTTTGCAGCAACCCCTCTAAAATATGCAGCCGCATCTGAAAGCTTTTCAAGGTCAAGTCCTGTATCCCTTTCTTGTCCCTTTAATGTTGCAACAAGAGATTCAGTTGCAGGCTGGCTTGTTCCATTTGCCAAAGGTGAAAGTGCACAGTCAACTATATCAACGCCTGCCTGTGCCGCCATGAGATAAGTCATATCTCCTGTACCTGTTGTATTATGAGTATGCAAATGAATGGGAACACCAACATTTTCTTTTAACTTTTTAACAAGGCTATATGCATCATAAGGCAACAAAAGGTTTGCCATGTCCTTGATACAAATAACATCTGCACCCTTTTTCTCAAGCTCACAAGCAAGCTTAACAAAGTAGTCCTCGTTATGAACAGGGCTGATTGTATAGCTTATAGCAGCCTCACAAATTCCGCCGTATTCCTTAACGAATTTCATTGCAGCTTCCATATTTCTTGGGTCATTAAGTGCATCAAAAATTCTTACAACATCAATACCATTTTCCAAAGATTTTTTACAAAATGCCTCTACCACGTCATCAGCATAGTGCTTATATCCCAACAAATTCTGACCTCGCAAAAGCATCTGAAGCTTTGTTTTAGGCATATTCTTTTTTAATGTACGCAATCTTTCCCATGGGTCCTCATTCAAAAAACGCATACATGAATCAAAGGTTGCGCCGCCCCAGCACTCTAATGACCAGTAGCCTATATCATCAAGCATTTTACACGCAGGAATCATATCTTCAGTCTTCATACGAGTTGCTGCTTGCGACTGATGAGCATCACGCAAAATTGTATCTGTAATTTGTAATTTATTCATATAAAAGCCCTTCCTTTCCTATTTATTATAAAACTGCAAGCAAAACTCCCGCAGCAATTGCCGAGCCTATAACGCCTGCAACATTCGGGCCCATAGCGTGCATAAGCAGGAAGTTTGAAGGATTTTCCTTCTGTCCTACCATTTGCGAAACTCTAGCCGCCATAGGAACAGCTGACACGCCTGCAGAGCCAATTAAAGGATTAATCTTCTGCTTTAAGAACAAATTCATAAACTTAGCCAAAAGCACACCACTAGCACTTCCTATAGCAAATGCAGTTACACCCATAAGCAAAATTCCTAAAGTCTTTCCTGTGAGGAAGGTTTCAGCTGTAGCTGTAGCACCTACTGAAATTCCAAGGAAGATTGTAACAATGTTCATAAGCTCGTTCTGAACTGTCTTTGAAAGTCTTTCAACAACGCCTGACTCACGCATGAGATTACCAAGCATTAAGCAACCTACCAAAGGAGTTGCAGAAGGAACAAGCAGTGAAACAAATATTGTAACAACTATTGGGAAAACTATCTTTTCTGTCTTTGAAACAGGACGAAGCTCCTTCATTACTATCTGACGCTCTTCTTTGGTTGTCAAAATCTTCATAATAGGCGGCTGAATAACAGGAACAAGTGCCATATATGAATATGCCGCAACTGCGATAGGTCCTAAAAGCTTAGGTGCAAGCTTTGATGTAACAAATATAGCTGTAGGACCGTCTGCGCCGCCAATGATACCAATTGAGCCTGCCTCTTGTGGAGTAAATATTCCCATAGCAATCGCTCCAAGATATGCAATAAATATACCAAACTGTGCTGCTGCACCAAGCAAAAGGCTCTTAGGATTTGCAATCAATGGACCGAAGTCGGTCATTGCACCAACACCAACAAATATAAGACAAGGGTAAATTCCAAGCTTTACTCCAAGGTAAAGATAGTCTATAAGTCCTGGAGTAGGTCCGCCTTCAATGGTTCCTGTAAAGTACCCCCAATTCACATGACCGCCGCCAAAAAATTCTTCATGGTACATTTCTGCACCAAAAAGGTTGGTAAGAAGCATACCAAAAGCTATTGGCAAAAGGAGTAATGGCTCAAACTTTTTAACAATTGCCAGATATGCAAGAAAGCATGCTACAACAACCATAATCAACTGTCTTGGTTCCTGAGCAATCATATAAAATCCTGTCTGTTGTAAAAAATTACTAATCGCTTCCATTTTATCCTACATCCTCTCAAAATTATTTAATTGTGCACAATACCATGCCGGTCTGAGCAGATGTACCCTTTGCAACAACGCCAGTAACCTGACCGTCACATGGAGCCATAATTTCATTTTCCATTTTCATAGCCTCAAGAATCATTAACACGTCGCCTGATTTTACAGTCTGTCCCTCTGATACCTTAACATCAAGAATTGTTCCGGGCATAGGGCATGCTACCTGCTGACCCTCGCCTGATGCAGGA
>JAZURZ010000127.1:0-3763 GCA_045606465.1 Clostridia bacterium
TAATTTGTAAAAAAATAATATATAATACTAATATACATAAGAAATTCGAAAGGAATGGACAAACAAATGGAACAAAATGAAATACAGCTTTCAGAACTATTACAAATAAGAAGGGATAAGCTTACTGAATTGCAAGAGAATAATCGCAATCCCTTTGAAATAACAAAGTATGAACGCACACATACATCTAAAAAAATAAAAGACGATTATGAAACTCTTGAAGGAACCAAGGTTTCGGTTGCAGGAAGAATTATGTCTAAAAGAGGAATGGGAAAGGTAGGCTTTTGCCATTTGCAGGACATAGAAGGACAAATTCAGCTTTTTGTCAAGAAGGACATTCTTGGCGAAGAGGAGTATGCAATATTTAAAAAATATGACATAGGCGACATAGTAGGGGCTAAGGGCGAAGTTTTCACAACCCAGACGGGAGAAATCTCTGTAAGGGTAGAAGAAATTGTTCTTCTTTCAAAATCACTCCAGCCATTGCCTGAAAAATTCCATGGTCTTACCGATACAGATATGAGATATCGCCAGAGATATGTGGATATAATCATGAATTCAGAGGTTAAAGACACCTTTATAAAACGCTCTCAGATTATAGCAACTATTCGTGACTATTTAAATTCTCAAGGCTTTTTGGAGGTTGAAACACCCATGCTTGTTTCAAATGCAGGAGGAGCAGCTGCTCGTCCCTTCCAGACACATTTTAATGCTTTGGATGAGGACTTTAAGCTTAGAATATCCTTGGAGCTTTACTTAAAACGTCTTATTGTGGGCGGTCTTGAAAAGGTTTACGAAATCGGCAGAGTATTCAGAAACGAAGGTCTTGACACACGTCACAACCCTGAGTTTACACTTATGGAGCTTTATCAGGCATATACTGACTATCATGGCATGATGGACTTGACTGAAAATTTGTATCGTCATGTTGCAAAGACAGTGCTTGGCACCACAAAAATTGTATATAACGGAATAGAAATGGATTTGGGTAAGCCTTTTGAGCGTATTACAATGCTTGACGCTGTCAAAAAGTATTCAGGTGTAGATTTTAATGAGATTAATACTCTCCAAGAAGCTCGTGCTGTTGCAAAGGAGCATCATATAGAATATGAGGAGCATCATAAAAAAGGCGATATATTAAATTTATTCTTCGAAGAGTTTGTAGAAGAGCATCTTGTTCAGCCTACCTTTGTTATGGACCATCCAGTCGAGATTTCGCCTCTTACAAAGAAAAAGCCTGAAAATCCTGACTATGTGGAGAGATTTGAGTTCTTTATGAATGGTTGGGAAATGGCAAATGCTTATTCTGAGCTCAATGACCCCATTGACCAGAGAGAACGTTTCAAGGCACAAGAGGAGCTTTTGGCTTTAGGTGACGAGGAGGCAAATACTACCGATGAAGACTTTATGAATGCTCTTGAAATTGGTATGCCCCCTACAGGCGGAATTGGCTTTGGTATCGACCGTATGTGTATGATTATGACAGATTCTCAGGCAATAAGAGATGTTTTGTTATTCCCGACCATGAAGACTCTTGATAAGTAAAATTCTTGAAAATTATTAATTTTAAAGGAGAAAATAAAAATGTCAAGCATTCTTTATGGTGATGGAGTGAATGATGACACAAAAGCAATTCAGGAAATGATTGACAGTGCAAATGGTGAGCTTGTATTGCCGAATCCAAAAGTGCATTATGTTATTTAAAGACCCGGTGACATTTTCCATAACTCTTGATATAGTTTCTTATTTTACTGTAGATAACATAATTTTTGATTTCAATTATGGCAATCCTCTTGCTACAAATATGGACGGAATACATTTAAATGGTAATTGCCACTTTGGAGAGATTTTAAATCTTAAGGGGCGTGCTACGATGATTTGATAGCATTAAATGCTGACGAGGGCTCGGCAGGAGAAATTTCGAACATAAAAATAAAAGGTCTTTATGCAGAGGACTGTCATAGCGCAGTAAGACTTTTGTCTGCAAATTGCTCGGTCAAAAATGTTCATATTTCTGATGTTTATGGCACATATTTTCAGTATTGCATAGGTCTGACACGTTTTTATGAAACAAAGGATAAGGGCATATATGATGCAATAACTCTGGATAACATTTATGCAAGCAAAGCGGTAAGATTGCCTGTCTATAACAAAAAGCCTGAAGATTATGTATGTCCTCCTATTTTTATTGAATATTGGAAGCCTTAAAATTGCAGATTTGCATCGCAGAGAATATATAATTCCTGTGGAAACAATTTTTATAGGTGAAGATACCGAAATAGCACAACTTGTGTTGGATAATATCAGTGTGGAAAACCACACAACAAGCGAAAATATACCCTTGTTTATAAATAATGGAGTTGTTAAAAAACTTAAAACAAGTGAGTTGTATAACGATTGGATAAAAGAAAATATATAAAATATTTTTTTCTTTACAACTCATAAAAGACTGGAGGATAAAAATGGAAAGGGAAAGGTTGGGAAGCAGGCTGGGCTTTATTCTTATAAGTGCAGGTTGCGCAATAGGAATAGGTAATGTGTGGAAGTTTCCATATATGGCAGGTCAATATGGTGGCGGAATTTTTGTTTTAGTATATTTATTGTTCTTGATTTTGATGGGAGTTCCGGCACTGACAATTGAGTTTACACTGGGACGAGCATCACGAAGAAGCCCTGTAAAGCTTTATGACGCACTTGAGAAAAAGGGACAAAAATGGCATATTCATGGCTATGTTGCAATGGCGGGAAATTACATTTTAATGATGTTCTATACTGTTGTGACGGGCTGGATGCTTCAATATTTTATAATGATTGCGCAAGGAAAATTCCAAAGTCTTAATACAGAGCAGATAGGCACAATGTTTGAAAATGTGTGCGCTGACCCTGTTACCCTTGTGATATTCACAACTATAGTTGTTGTAATAGGATTTTTGGTTTGCTCTGTTGGAGTGCAGAACGGACTTGAAAAAATAACAAAGGTTATGATGAGTGCACTGCTTGTGATTATGGTAGTTCTTGCAATTAACAGTATGTTTTTAGACGGTGCAAAGGAAGGCTTAAAGTTTTATCTTTTGCCAAGCGTTGATAAAATAAATGAGCATGGCTTCGTGAATGTTTTGGTGGGTGCCATGAATCAGGCATTTTTCACACTTAGCATAGGCATGGGCTCAATGGCTATTTTCGGAAGCTATATTGGGAAAGAGAGAGCCTTGCTTGGAGAGTCCATGAATGTTGCGCTTCTTGACACCTTTGTTGCAATATCATCGGGACTGATTATTTTCCCTGCCTGCTTTGCATATGGCGTAGATGTGGGAAGCGGTCCTAAGCTTATATTTGTCACACTCCCGAATATATTTAATAATATACCATTTGGCAGAGTGTGGGGAAGTCTTTTCTTTGTATTTTTGAGCTTTGCGGCACTTTCCACTGTGTTTGCAGTTTTTGAAAATATAATTTCATGCACACTTGATTTGTTTAAAATAAGCAGAAAAAAGGCATGCCTTATAAATGCACTTTTAATGCTTGTGCTTGTGTTGCCTTGTATTTTTGGCTTTAATGTCTTAAGTAATATAGCACCTCTTGGCGAGGGCACAAATATTATGGATTTTGAAGATTTTCTTGTATCCAATATAATTTTGCCTTTAGGCTCTCTTGTTTATGTTATCTTTTGTGTTACACGCTATGGCTTTGGCTGGGACAAATTTGTGGGCGAAGCAAATGAGGGAAAAGGTCTTAAAGTTCAAAAATGGATGAGAGGGTATAT
>JAZURZ010000128.1:0-1646 GCA_045606465.1 Clostridia bacterium
GATGTTTTGCATATGGCTGACCTTGGCTTTAAGCAGACCAGCGTAGAGCCTGTTGTTGCCCCTGAAAGTGAGGACTATGCACTCACAAAGGAGCATATACCTGTTGTTTTGGCTGAATATGACAAGCTTGCAGAGGAGTATGTAAAGAGAAGAAGAGAGGGAAGAGGCTTTAATTTCTTCCATTTCATGATTGACCTTGAGCAGGGTCCTTGCGTTATAAAAAGGCTTTCGGGATGTGGTGCGGGACATGAATATCTGGCAGTTACTCCTGATGGAGATTTATATCCTTGCCATCAGTTTGTAGGCAATGAAGATTTTAAAATGGGAAATGTCACAGACGGAATAACAAGGGAGGATATTCGCAATCAGTTTGAAACTTCAAATGTATATACCAAACCCAAATGCGCCGATTGCTTTGCAAAGTTTTATTGCAGTGGCGGTTGCTCGGCAAATGCATATAATTTTAATGCCGACATAAATTCACCATACGATTTGGCTTGTGAGTTTGAAAGAAAAAGAGTGGAATGTTCAATTGCCATTGAGGCATTGAAAATGCTGGATAGGGAAGAAAATTAAAAAAGACGTGATTTTGCATTAAATGTTTTGCAAAATCATCCCTTTTTATTATCCCAATATCTGTTTTGCTGCCAAAACTGCAATGGCAGTTTTTCCGTCGGCTACATTGCCGCTTATGACGTCATTAACAAGGTCATCTAATTTTCTTGTGCAAATTTTTAAAAATTCGTCTTCGTCAGGGTGTGCATTAACCTTTTGAAGCTCTGTTGCAAGATAAAGATGAATTTTCTCGTTGCAAAAGCCGGGGGAGGAATAATATGTGCCAATATGCTGAAAGTTCTTTGCTCTAAAGCCCGTTTCTTCCTCAAGCTCGCGCCTTGCAGCAACCTCTGGCTCTTCGCCAGGGTCTAATTTTCCTGCGGGAATTTCTTCAACAATCTTGTCAAATGGCTTTCTGTACTGCTTTACAGTTATTACATTACCATCACCATCAACGCATATAACCCCAACGCCACCAGGGTGAGCAACAAGCTCGCGGGACGCAGTATGACCATTAGGAAGTTCTACTGTGTCAAGGGTTACATTAATTATTTTGCCTTTAAAAATTTCTTTTGTGGAAATTGTTTTTTCACATAAATCCAAAACGAAAGCCTCCCTGATTTTTTTAATTATTGCTTTTTAATTCCTATATCCTTACGATAGTGCATATCAGTAAAGGAAATTTTTCTAACATTTTTATATGCTTTATCTCTTGCCAAATCAATGTTTTCAGCAGTTGCCACAATTCCTAAAACTCTGCCGCCTGCGGTCACAATTTTAGAACCGTCAAGCTTTGTCCCTGCATGAAAAACATATCCATCTTCCACATCTGAAAGTCCCATTATTTCATAGCCTGATTTGTATTTTACAGGGTAGCCTCCTGACGCTAAAACAACACAAACAGCGGCGTTATTATCCCACTCTATTTCTATTTCGTCAAGACGCTCATCAATAACTGCGTCCATGATTTCTACAAGATCGGTCTTTAAGCGAGGCAACACCACTTGAGTTTCAGGGTCGCCGAAACGAGCGTTATATTCAATAACCTTTACGCCATTTGCAGTCATCATAAGACCAAAGTACAAAACTCC
>JAZURZ010000129.1:0-7639 GCA_045606465.1 Clostridia bacterium
ACATATCGTTAATGGCCGCATAGTTACAAAATACACAATCGGGGCTGCAGAGTAATCATACAGCTCGGATTTAAATTACAGAAAGGTTTGGTGTTTATACATGGATATGGTTAGAGGTCATATTCTTTGCTGCGGCGGTACAGGTTGTACCTCTTCAGGCTGTGATGCAATCATCAAAGAAATGGAAGCACAGCTTGCAGCACATGATTTGGAAAAAGAATTTAAAGTTATAAAGACCGGTTGTTTTGGTCTTTGTGCTTTGGGTCCCATTATGATTGTATATCCCGAGGGTGCTTTTTATAGCAGAGTTGGTGTGGAAGATATTAAGGAAATTGTTGAAGAGCATCTTTTAAAAGGACGTATCGTAAAACGTTTGCTTTATCAAGAAACAATTGAAGAAGATAATATTAAGAGTCTTAATGAAGTAGATTTTTATAAAAAGCAATTGAGAATTGCTCTTAAAAATTGCGGTGTTATAAATCCTGAAAATATTGATGAGTATATCGCATTTGACGGATATAAGGCTTTGGGCAAGGTTTTGACTCAAATGTCCAGAGAAGAAGTTATTGAAGAAATTAAAAAGTCAGGCTTGCGTGGCCGTGGCGGCGGTGGTTTCCCCACAGGTATGAAATGGCAGTTTGCAGCAAACTCTGAGAATGAGAAAAAATTCGTTGCATGTAATGCCGATGAGGGTGACCCCGGTGCATTCATGGACCGTTCAATCCTTGAGGGTGACCCCCATAGCGTTATTGAGGCTATGGCTATAGCAGGATATGCTATTGGTGCAGACCAGGGTTATATCTATATAAGAGCCGAGTACCCAATCGCAGTTAAGCGCTTGCAGATAGCTATTGACCAGGCAAAGGAATATGGCCTTTTGGGTGAAAATATATTTGAAACAGGTTTTAATTTTAATTTGGAAATTCGTCTTGGTGCAGGTGCGTTTGTTTGTGGTGAGGAAACTGCACTTATGACCTCTATTGAAGGTAAGCGTGGCGAGCCTCGTCCCCGTCCTCCTTTCCCTGCAGTAAAGGGCTTGTGGGGAAGACCTACACTTCTTAATAACGTTGAAACCTATGCAAATATTCCTCAGATTATAAATAAAGGTGCTGATTGGTTCACAACTATAGGCACTGAAAAGAGCAAGGGAACAAAGGTTTTTGCTCTCGGTGGAAAAATCAACAACACAGGTCTTGTTGAGGTTCCAATGGGAACAACCTTAAGAGAAATTGTTGAAGACATCGGTGGCGGCATTCCCAATGGTAAGAAGTTTAAAGCTGCTCAGACAGGTGGTCCTTCAGGTGGATGTATCCCTGCATCATTGATGGATACTCCAATAGATTATGACTCACTTATGGCTATCGGCTCAATGATGGGTTCGGGTGGACTTATCGTAATGGACGAGGATAACTGTATGGTTGATATTGCAAAATTCTTCCTTGAGTTTACAGTTGACGAATCTTGCGGAAAGTGTACACCATGTCGTATCGGAACAAAGCGCTTGTATGAGCTTTTGACTAAGATTACTGAAGGTAAGGGAACAATGGAAGACCTTGACAAGCTTGAGGAGCTTTGTCATAGCATTAAGGCTTCATCACTTTGCGGTCTTGGACAAACTGCTCCTAACCCTGTTTTGTCAACACTTCAGTACTTCAGAGATGAATATGAAGCACACGTTCGTGACAAGGTTTGTCCTGCAGGAGTATGTAAGGCTTTGGCGAAATATATAATTGATCCTGAAAAGTGTAAGGGCTGCAGCCTCTGCGCAAGACAATGTCCTGTTAATGCAATTTCGGGCGAAATCAAGTCACCATTTGTTATTGACCAGGATAAGTGTATCAAGTGTGGTGCTTGTATGTCAAGCTGTAAGTTTGATGCTATATATAAGAAATAATTCGTTGAATAATTTTCCCATGTCACAAAGAAAGGAATGAATCATGAAAATGGTAAATTTAAAAATTAATGGTCAGCCTGTCAGCGTGCCCGAAGGCTATACTGTCCTCCAAGCGGCAAGAGAAGCCGGCATTGACATTCCGACCTTATGCTATTTGAAGGATATTTCTGAAACAGGCTCATGCAGAATGTGTGTTGTTGAAATTGTAGGCGCTCGTGCTCTGCAGGCAGCTTGTGTATATCCTGTCGCTGAGGGTATTGAGGTTTTAACCCATTCCCCGAAGGTAAAGGCGGCAAGAAAATCAACTCTTGAGCTTTTGCTTTCAAATCATGACAGAAAGTGCTTAACCTGCGTAAGAAACAAGAACTGCGAATTGCAGACCTTGAGTGAGGAATTAGGCATTACTGATATTGCTTATGAGGGAGTTCGCAAGGAGCATGAAATTGACGACCTTTCACCTTCAATTGTGAGAGACAACAATAAATGTATTCTTTGCCGTCGTTGCGTAAGCGCTTGTAAAAACATTCAGACAGTTGGCGTTATTGATGCTACAGAACGTGGCTTTGAAACTACAATTGCTTGTGCTTTCAACAAGCCTTTGGCAGAAACTGCTTGTGTAAACTGCGGACAATGTATCGCAGTATGTCCTGTTGGCGCTTTGCGTGAAAAGGATAGCACAGATGCAGTTTGGGAAGCTATTGCAGACCCCGATAAGTATGTTATTGTTCAGACTGCTCCCGCAGTTCGTGCAGCTTTGGGTGAAGAATTTGGATATCCTATAGGAACACCAATCACAGGAAAAATGGTAGCAGCTTTAAGAAGAATTGGTTTTGATAAGACTTTTGACACCGATACAGGTGCAGACCTCACAATCATGGAGGAGGGAACCGAGCTTCTTGACAGACTCCAAAATGGCGGAAAATTGCCAATGATTACTTCATGCAGCCCTGGCTGGATTAAGTTCTGTGAGCACAATTTCCCCGATTTCCTTGACAATTTGTCAAGCTGTAAATCACCTCATCAGATGTTTGGTGCAGTTTTGAAAACCTATTATGCACAAAAGCATAATATTGACCCCAAAAAGATTGTAAACGTTTCAGTTATGCCTTGTGTTGCAAAGAAGTTTGAATCAGACAGACCTGAAATGGAAAATAAGGGCTTAAGAGATGTTGATATTGTAATTTCAACACGTGAACTTGCAAAAATGATTAAGCAATCAGGAATTAAGTTTAATGAACTTCCCGATGAGAGCTTTGACAATCCGTTTGAAGAGGCTACAGGCGCAGGTGTTATCTTTGGTGCTACCGGCGGTGTTATGGAAGCAGCTTTGAGAACAGTTGCAGAAATTGTTGAGAAAAAGCCTCTTGACAAGATTGAATTTGAGCAGGTACGTGGTACTGAGGGCATTAAGGAAGCTACAGTTACTCTTGGCGGAAAAGATATAAGAGTTGCAATAGCACATGGTCTTGGAAACGCAAGAAAGCTTCTTGAAAGCATTCGTTCAGGTGAAAAGCAGTATGAGTTCATTGAAATCATGGCTTGCCCGGGCGGTTGTGTAACAGGTGGAGGACAGCCAATTTGCTCAGCTAAGACCTATATGGATATAGATATTAAGAAAGAGCGTGCAAAGGCACTCTATACTGAGGATGTAAATTCAAAGATAAGAAAGAGTCATGAAAACCCCGACATTCAGTTGCTTTATAAAGATTTCTTTGGCGAGCCGGGTTCACATAAAGCACATGACCTTCTGCATACTCATTATACGGAGCGTTCAAAGTTTTAATTTGATAAGAAAAATGTAATAAAAACAATCCCTATATTTTCAAATATAGGGATTGTTTTTTTGTGAAATAAACTTTTATTCTTTAAAAACATATTTAAAAACATATTTAAAAACAATAGAAAATGGCAGGAAAGGTTGACTTTATATGCAGAAATTGATATAATATAATAGGTTAAGTGTGTTATTTTTTTACTTTTAAGGAGAATATAAAAAGGAAGAAAGAATAATGGAAAAAGAAAAAATTGAAAGAATAAATTTTCTTGCAAAAAAATCAAGAGAAGAGGGGCTTTCGGAGCCTGAAAAAGAAGAACAAAAGCTTTTGAGAGAGGAATACCTTGCGGCGATAAGAAAAAATTTTAAAAATACTCTTGATAATATAGAAGTGGTGGATAAGCCTGTAACATAAAATGTCATATATACAAGCAAGTTATGGAAGGAATGAATTAAATGTCAGTAAAACTACCAAAGGAATATAAAAACAAATTAAGTGTTAGAGAAACACAAAAAGCAATAGTTATTATAAGGGATACCTTTCAGGACAGGCTTTCTCGTGCCTTAAATTTAGAGCGTGTTTCAGCGCCATTGTTTGTGCGTCCCGAAACAGGCTTAAATGATAACTTAAATGGTGTTGAAAGACCTGTAAGCTTTGATGTGCCTGCAGTCGGTGGCGCTATTTGTGAAATCGTTCACTCTCTTGCAAAATGGAAAAGAATGACCTTGGGACAGTTCGGTTTTTCAGTGGGAGAAGGACTTTATACAAACATGAATGCAATTCGTCGTGACGAGGATTTTGACAATCTTCACTCCATGTACGTTGACCAATGGGATTGGTGCAGCGTCATTGATAAGAGCGAAAGAAATATCGAAACATTAAAAGAAACTGTAAGAAAAATATATGCTGCAATTAAAGAAACTCAAAAAGAGGTATGCAAAGAATTTCCATGTATTGAGGATTATTTGCCCGATGAGATTTCTTTTGTGACAACTCAGGAGCTTTTGGATATGTATCCTGACCTTAGTGCAAAAGAAAGAGAAAACAAAATTGCAAAAGAGAAAAAGGCAGTATTTCTGATGCAGATAGGCGGGAAACTCTCGAATGGTGAAAAGCACGATGGCAGGGCGCCTGACTATGATGATTGGAACTTAAATGGCGACATTTTGGTTTATTATCCTGTTTTAGACCTTGCATTGGAGCTTTCAAGTATGGGAATAAGAGTAGATGAAGAAAGCCTTGTTGAACAATGTAAAATCGCAGGCACCGAGGACAGATTGAATTTAAAATTTCACAAGGATATCTTAAATAAAAAGCTTCCCTACACAATAGGGGGAGGAATAGGTCAGTCAAGACTTTGTATGCTTATGCTTGGAAAAGCGCATATTGGAGAGGTTCAGTCATCTGTGTGGGATGATGAAACCTATAGAATATGCAATGAAAATGGTATAAAATTATTGTAATTTACATTAACCGAATTAACGCATTTTTTTAGTATTTTAATACAGCAGAAGAAAAAAGGCAGGAAAAAACAGAGTTTTTGCCCATTGATGCATCTGCTTAAGAAAGGGTATTAGTTTTATTATGGGAATTGTTTTAGCGCTTGTTATAGTTATAGTTTTTGTATTTTTTATGTTACCTAATATTTATGCATCAAGAGGAAGCTCGGCATATAGAAAGGGTGACCTTGCCAAGGCAACAATGCTTTATAAAAAGGCATATGACACAAAAAGAGCATCGCTTGTAGTAAAATTAAATTATGCCCAGATTGTTTTGCGTGATGGGCGTCCAGAGGAAGCAGAAAAGATATTTGACGAAATTCTTCTTGACCCTAAGCTTGTCGCTAATAAGAAAAACATGGTAAGACAATGTCGCTGCATGGCATATATAAAACAAAACAAAGCAGAACAGGCAATAGCCGAGGCAGAGGAGCTTTTGGCAACATACAAAAACTCCGAACTATATGCAATTATAGGATATGCCATGATTTTGGCAGAGCGACCAAAAGAGGAAACTTTAAAGGTTTGTGAAGAGGCTTATGAATATAATGAGGACAATCGTGACATTGCTGACAATTACGCCCTTGCATTGATAAATGCACAAGAGTATGAGGAAGCAATAGAGGTTTGCGACAAAGTTATAAAGAGTAACAGATTTTTCCCTGAGGGACGTTATCATAAGGCACTTGCCCTTTCAAAGCTTGGCAGATTAGAGCAAATGCATGAAGAGCTTGACCTTCTTGAGGATTGCGATTTTGGATATTTAACTACCGTGACCGATGAGGAAATTGACGCTTTGTGGGATTTGGTTGAAGAAAAAGAGGATTAAAAAGATGCTTACATTTAAGTTGATATATGGAAAAGAAGGATACAAAATAACAGAAGATTTAAGAAAAAAAGTGTTCATGGACGAGCAGGGATTTTCTTATGATGCTGATGATTATGATGAAATTTCATGGCATATTGCAGGCTTTGAAGAGGAAAAGGTTATAGCAGCCGCAAGAATGTATCAAAAAACTGAGGGCGTTTTTGTTATAGGACGAGTAGCAGTTTGTGAAAAATATCGTGGTCAATATATAGGAGATACACTTTTGAGAGCCTTGGAAGATAAAGCTGTCCAGCAAAAGGGATGGTTTATTGTAGTTAATTCACAAGATAAAGCAGTAGGATTTTATGAAAAGGAAGGCTATCAAAAGACGGGAAAAGTATTAGAAGAAGAGGGAAAAAAGCACTTTGAAATGACAAAAGACCTTACCAAGCCATATAAAAGATGTAACTGTAAAGGGGCTTAAAGGACATTTTAAAAACCTGTTATAATACCTTTTAAAATGGCATAAATTTAAAGTATTAAATAACTTTCTCTTTGCAGGGGTGAATTTATGCTTGGTGACAAAATCGGAAGAGCTGTTTCGGCAGCGCTGGACATTGGTGAAGATGTAACAAAGGACTTGTCAAAGCTTGTCTTAAATGGTGATGAAGAAATTATATGTGGCGGATATAAAGGTTTAATAGAATATTCGCCTGAGGAGATAAAAATAAATTTAAAAGGCAAAAGCCTTTCAATTGAGGGCGAAAAACTGATGATAAAAGCTATTGAAAGCGAAGAAATTGTCATATCGGGGGTTATAAAATCGATAGAGTTTCTTTAAGAGTCGGAGGTTTTTTGAATGTTTTTGCCTAAAATTCTTCAGTTTTTGAGGGGATATGTTGTGCTCCTCCTCAAAGGCAATTTTGTGGAGCGTTTTTTAAATATTTGCAATAAGCGAAATATTAAAATCTGGGGAATAAATAAAAAAAATAATGGAGAGTTTCGAATATGTATGACATATTCGGATTTTGCCAAAATAAGACCTGTAGCATACAAAACCCGCACTCGTGTGCATATAGTAAAAAAATGCGGCATAGGGACAATATTCAAAAGATGCAAAAGGCGAGGAGTATTTGTTTTTGCAATGCTTGCAGTTGTAATATTTTTTGCAGTTGCAACAAATTTTATCTGGAGTATAGATGTTGTGGGGGCAAAGGAAGAAAACAAAGAAAAAATTCTTTTAGCCGCTAAAATGGCAGGAATAGTGACAGGTGCATATAAGCCCTTCTTGCCCGACGGAAATGAAATAAAAAATATTATTCTTACGAATGTTGATGATATAACCTGGGCATGGGTATATTTAAAAGGTACAAAGGCAGTAATAGAGGTAAGAGAAAGCATAAAGCCACCTAAATTAATTGATAAAAAAACACCTTGCGATGTTGTTTCTTTGCGTGATGGAATAATAAAAGATATCGTGGTAAGGGAAGGTATTGCATTTTGCCAAAAAGGAGATGTTGTGCTAAAGGGTGATTTGCTTATTGGCGGAACAATGAATGCAAGTGATGGAGGCTATCACTTAAAGCATGCTATGGGCGAAGTGTATGCCTCAACATGGCATACAAGAAAGGCAACTATTAATCTTTATAGGGAAAAAAGAGTT
>JAZURZ010000130.1:0-17933 GCA_045606465.1 Clostridia bacterium
CTGCCATCAGAAAAATTCTCGACCGACTTTATCCCGAGGTCAAGTGCTCTTTAAATTACTCTAACCCTGTAGAAATGCTCATAGCAACCCAGCTTTCGGCACAATGCACCGATGCACGAGTAAACATTGTTTGTGCCGAGCTTTTTAAAAAGTATAAATCTGCACAAGATTTTGCCAATGCTGACTATGAAGAACTTCAAAACGACATTCGTTCCATAGGCTTTTACAGGAATAAGGCAAAAAACATAATTGCCTGCTGCAGAAGGCTTTGCGAGGTGTATGATGGCGTGGTTCCCGATACAATGGAGGAGCTTTTAACCTTGCCCGGGACAGGCAGAAAAACTGCCAATCTTGTCTTGGGGGATATATATCACAAGCCTGCTATTGTGGTGGATACCCATTGTATGCGGCTTGCCAAAAGAATAGGTCTTACAAAACAAGAGGAGCCTGCAAAAATAGAAATAGAGCTTAAGAAAATTGTTCCTGAAGACTATCAGCTTAAAATGTGTCATCAGTTTGTTTACCATGGCAGAGCCATATGCACTGCACGCTCTCCAAAATGCAACGAATGTGCTCTTTTTGATATATGCAAAAAAGTAGGTGTGAAATTTTAAAAAAACATCTATAAATAACAAAACAAAATGAGTCCGGCTTTTTTGCCGGACTCATTTTGATAATATACTTTAGTCAATATTTTTTATCTTTTTACCGAAACCGAGAGCTTTTTCTCGGTTTTTTCAAATATATATGTAAGAACAAGAGTGATTGAAAGATAAATTACTGCCACTATTAAATATGCAGTTACATTCATATCACGATTTACTGCCTGTTGTGCTTTTTTTAGCATATCAATAAGTGCAATAGATGAAACTAACGCTGTATCCTTTACAAGTGTAATTGTTTCATTTGCCACAGGAGGCACAACAGTTCTTAGCATTTGTGGAATTACCACATAGCGCATTGTCTTTACTGAATTTAATCCCAATGCCTTAGATGCCTCGTACTGTCCTGCATTTACTCCCATAATTCCACCTCTGAAAATTTCTGCAAAGTAAGCCGCATAATTAAGAACAAAAGCAAGCAGTGCTGCAGGATACCTTTCTAAAACAACAGAAAATTCTCCTACATTGGGAATGGATATTGTTATAAAAGGTAGTCCAAAATAGAAAAAGAACAACTGGAGCATCAGGGGAGTTCCACGAAAAACCAGCAGATACGCTTGTATTATCCATTGCAGTGGCTTTATTCTTGAAACTCTGCCTATAGAAATTAAAAGTCCCAGAGGAAGTGACAGCACCAAGGTCATTACAAACAATTCCAATGTAACCTTCAACCCCGCCAAAAGCTGCGGCATCAAGGTGCGAACATCCTCTATAAATTCAACTATGTAGCCAAAATCCACAAACTATACCTCCGATAACTTCATAAAACTCAAAATCGGGCTGTGCACAAAAATTCTTTTCATGCACAACCCTATTCTTACATTGTTAAAAAATTTTTATTTGTACATATCCTCGCCGAACCACTTGATTGCATATTCAGAAGCTACGCCTTCTTCTTTACATTCATTAATTGCGTCGTTGATTGCATTTATGAAGGATTCTTCACCAAGTCTTCCGCCTACGCCATAGTCCTCACTTGCAAATCTTTCATCAAGCACATTGAACTTATCAAGCATTTTTTCCTGAGCAAGATAGTAACGTACAAAAATTTCGTCAATTACAGCCGCGTCTGCTCTGCCTGCCTGAAGCTCCATAAGAACCTGTGAATTTTCCTTAAATCTTGAAATGTTGTCATCGCCTATTGACTCATATGTAGCAGTATCTGCCTTTAGTGCCTCTTCACTTGTGCTACCGTCCTGCAAAGCAACCTTTTTGCCTGCAAGGTCAGCCTTTGTTGCGATAGGAGAATCTGCAGTTACAATAATAACCTGACCGGTTGTCAAATATGGATCTGTGAAAAGAACTTCTTTTTTACGCTCTTCGCTGATTGAAAAACCATTCCAGATAACATCTATGTTGCCTGATGACAATTCCATCGACTTAGAATCCCAATCAATTGGCTGAAGCTTAACCTCTACACCAAGCTTTTGGGCTACTGCCTTTGCAAGGTCGATATCAAAGCCAACAATTTCACCATTCTCATCTGTAAATCCCATAGGAGCAAAGGTTGCGTCAAGTCCTAGTACAAAATATCCCTTTTCCTTGATGTCCTCTAAAGATGTGTCGGCAACCTCTGTGTTTGCATCTTCAACTTCGTTCTTTGTTACGCAGCCTGAAAGCATTGATGTTCCCAAAACCGCTGCCAATAAAAACATTGCTAATTTTTTCATAATTTTTTCCTTTCTGTGCATTTTGCACTCTCAATATTTTACCTTTTCATTATACTGTATCGATTTAGCAAAGTAAAGTGTTTTGTATTTTTTTATGATATTTACATAATTTTAATGTGTGTGTTTTATTTATTTTGTACATTATACCCATTTGTAAACCCCTATAAAATGAATGCATCTTGCTATAGCATAGTTATAGCTTGAGAGAGGTCTGAAAAGTGCGTTGTTAGAATTTGCTGCTATATAAATTTCATTTCCATTATTTGAAAGTACAACTAAAGAATGATAAAAATCCCCGCTGTTATTTCCCAGCTGGATAACATCTCCCATTTGAGCAAGTTTTATATCCGTTTGTTCTGCCACCGGTCCCTGCGCACGATTATTTATCATAAAATTATAAAAATATTCCACTCCTGTCCATGAAGGACTTCTGTCATTTTGCGAAATATAGTACCAGCCATAGGTGGGAGTGTAGTTCATTACACCTGAACCTGCATATACGCACTGCGAGGCAAAGTTTGTGCAATCCCCTCCCAGATTTTCAAAGCTGTAATAGGCAGGATTTTTGGTTAACGCCCATTTTTGGGCATATTCTGATGCTTGTATTCGATTGTATTCAAAAAGCCTGAGCATTTTCTCATCTCCTTCATTTTTAAAATTTAAAGCTTACTAAAAAATTAGTAATTACCCAAAATATTATATTCATTTTTTACTTACAATGTTCTTTCACCATTAAAATATGCACCAAAAAGCATTAATGCTTTTTGGTGCATACAAAAACTAATATTTTATTTGTAAAAATTATTTGTTACAGTTTAAAAATACTACTACATCAAGTGCCTGTCCCTCTGCCATACGCACTAAAGCGTAGGTATATACATTTTCTTCACTCCAGCTAATAACATTTTCATCCAAGTCAAGGGTCTGGGCATCAAAATATGACTTTTCAATGTCCCCGGCTCCTCCTATATAAACCTTGTTACGCTTCGCTGCATCATAGACATAAACCACAGTATCTTCACTTAAATCTATTACAATGTCCTCCTCAGACAACCCCTTTTTGTTGCAAAGCATCATAAAGCTTGCAATTTTTCTGTCTTTTATTACACCAAAGGCATATTCCTGCTTTTTATAAGTGTCAGAACCATAAGCTGCCACACTGACAGGACGGGCCTTTGTAACCTGTCCATCTATTGCAAAAAGCTTTTCAAAGTTTTTTCCGAAATCTTCATCTGCAAAAACAATTTCCTCCTCAATTGGGCGATAAATCAACTCCACTGTCCTGAGCTTTCCTGCTGTATTGGTTGAACAATAAATTATATCTCCTGTTGCAAGAGCTGATACACTTTTTCCTGCCATGTCAGAATTTATATCCGGAGCAGATGAAATTTCCATATTCTCATCAACATAAATTTCTGTCTCTTCTCCTCTGTAAAAAACCTTCAGGAGTGTTTTTATCTCATCATCAACCACAATTGTTGTTACATCGTTGACCATCATAAAAGCAGTTGCCTCATCCAATTTGGTAGGATATCTTGATAATGCTTCTTGGGGTGTTGGTGTCGCAACAGGTTCCTTAGTGGGAACAGGAGTCGGTTCTTCCTCGGGTGTTGCAATCTCCCCTTTTTCCGCCTTTATAAAGTTTTTAACCATTGCCTGAGTTTTTGGGAAATAAATTCTTATACTCTTTGTTTTGTCAAGCAGTTCTGCACTTGTGCTATAGCTTTCTTCACCTTCTGAAATTTCACATATATCTGCAGATATTAAAACATTATTTTCATCAAAACCTGCAACTGCACCTTTTTGATTTATTCCCTCAATCTTTTCAAATTCAAGATAATATGTATCTTTTTTTTCTTCTGCTTCAACAAAAGTGGAAAAGCATAAAACAAAAATCACAACCAAAAATTTCTTAAACATAACTCTCCTATAACCTTTCTGCCCCAATCGTCAACCAATTAATTAAATATAATTTAAAAAAATATATTTACATGCAATTATTCAGAAAATTCTCTTACTCTGAAACTTACTCCTGTTTCTTCGGCAATTTTTCTGCAAGCCTCAATTTCATCGTCACCTATTACATCAACTACACTCAATACCACCTCTTTTACATATTCCTTTGCCTTTTTCGCAAAAGAAAGCATTTCCCAAAAGCCCTCCTCACCAAATTCGCATTTGCATATTTTCTGATAACCCTCTGCAGTAGATGAGTTAAGACTTATCGAGATTGTATCTACAAGCCCTTTCATTTCGGGAGTGACATCTCTTTTGGCGCAATAATTTGCGTGGCCATTTGTGTTAATTCTTATTTTTGTATTGCTGTTTTTCTTTATGTATCTGCAAACCTCCATAACTATATCAAATCGCATAAGAGGCTCGCCATAGCCGCAAAAGACCACCTCTTCAAAGCTCTTATAATCTTTTTTTTCTAATTCCTCTATTATTTCCTCTGCCAAAGGCTCTCTTAAAAGCCACAAATCAATATTATCCACCCCCGACGGAGTAAAGCGTATGCAAAATTCACATCTGTTTGTGCACTTGTTTGTAACATTTACATACAACTGATTTTGATAATTATACACTATATTCATTGCACTCATTTTAAAAATCCTCTCTTTAAAAACAAAACCTTTTTAATCTATTTTAAAACACTTTTTTGCATTTTTTAATGTTGCATCTTCAATTTCCTCAACAGAAACTCCCTTTATTTGTGCTAAAAGCTCTGCCACGTGCTTTATATAAAGGGAACTGTTACGCTTTCCTCTGTGGGGCTCGGGAGCAAGATAAGGACAATCTGTTTCTATTAAAATTCTGTCCAATGGAACATATTTTGCTACCTCTTTGGGGCGTTGGGACTTTTTAAAGGTAAGGGAGCCGCCGAAAGCTATATACATACCCCAATCAAGAATTTCACGTGCCATTTCCACGCTTCCTGCATAGCAATGAAATTCTCCGCCAATATCTTTTATATTGCAATCTCTTAAAATCTGCATGGTATCCTCATGTGCATCACGGTCGTGTATCACAATGGGAAGCTTTATCTCTTTTGCAAGCTCAACCTGACGACGAAACCACTTTTTTTGTAAATCACGAGGCGAATTATCATAATAATAGTCAAGACCTATCTCCCCCACTGCTTTTACCCTTTCATGGGCGCAGGCCTTTTTAAGGCACAATATGTCCTCCTCTGTAATTTCGCTCACCTCATGAGGATGAATCCCCGCTGAAAGATATATAAAAGGATAGCGCTCTGCCAAATCAAATAAGGCAGGCAGGTCCGACAATGACGAGCAGGAATTCATAATATATCCGACATTGTTTTTTTGCATACTGTCTAATATTTCATACCGATCCTCTGAAAATCTATCATCGTCATAATGTGCATGGGAATCAAATAACATAGCTAAAATCCATAACCTTTCTGCCTGCAAGAATTTTTTCTTGTCTGCTGGCTGACAATTTTTTAGTGTTTAACAATTGCATTTATTATAAAAAATACTGCACAAGCACAAAGCCCAATCGAAAATTTAGGCTTTTCACTTTTTTCATTTTTCATTCCAATGACATTTTTTTTGTATTTTTTCAAAAGAAATATCATGCACAAAGGAAAAAGCGCCAAAGAAAGAAATGATAAATAATACAAAGGCTTGATTATTTCGTGCGTCATAAGCAAATTGTTTATTATAGCAGTAAAATTGTTAGAAAAATGCAACAATACACACGCCCAGAAAGAGCCTGTAAATATCTTAACTGCCGAAAGAAGCATGCCCATCATGAATATTATTAAAAATGAAGCTATGTCAAAATGCAAAACCGAGAATGCAAGAGCAGACACAACCATAGAAACAACCATTCCATAGGGTTTTAGCATATGCATTATAACCCCTCTGCACAAAAATTCCTCAATAAGAGCGGGAACAAGACACATTACCATCACCTGAGCAAAAAATTCACCCACAGAGCCTGCCACATCAACAGTTTTTGGCATTTCTCCTACAAATTCATATAACAAGGTTTGCAAAGGCAAAAGCATTTGTAAGAAAAATTTCTGAGAAAAAAATGGCAATATAACAAAAATCGGAACAGCCGACAGCTCAATACCTTTATAGAAGGATTGGTCTTTAAAAAAGCTTTTTCCCAGCATAATAATTCCTAAAAGACAAGGAATAATTATAAGCCCCTCTGTTGCAAGAGTAAAAGCATATGTATTAAGTTTTAACTCAAAGCTTCCTGCAACCACTGCAAATATAGTCATCGTACACATGGTTATAAAAACCAGCAGCCAGCTTTTTTCAAAGCCTTTCTTCACAGGCTATCAGCCCCTCCTCTGTTATAATATAGTTCATTTTTTTGTCATGCTCAAAGCTTGGAATAAAATCAAAAAGCTGAAAGGAATATCCTACTCCCACCAACACGGCATCGCTTTTTTCCAAAAGTTTGTCATAAAATCCCTTTCCAAAGCCAATTCTTGCTCCGCAAAAATCAAATAAAAGCCCTGGAACAAGCGCTGCATCTACATCTTTTATATCAATTTTTTTCTTGACTTCAGGCTCTTTTATTCCAAAAGCCCCTTTTGAAAATACATCATCTTTAAAAATTTCCGCAAAATATATAATGTCATTTTCTAAGTCTGTAATGGGTGTGCACAGACGCTTTTTGTCAGCAAATGCACTTTTTATTATCTTGTCTAAACATACTTCGTTTTTAAAGGACATATAAACTCCAATTACTTTGGCATTTTTATAAATGTCACTTTCCAAAAAAATTTTGCATATATCAAAACTTGTTTTTTCTACCCATTCTTTTTTTAATACGGAGCGCTCTTTTTTTATTTTTTCACGCAAGAGCTGCTTGTTCAATATTGCATCACTTCCCTGATTTTTTGTGCTGTCTCCTCACCTTTGAGTGCCGAAAGCATCAAAAATCCAAACTCTGCTGCGGCGCCTGCACCCTTAGCTGTTATAATTTTGCCGTCACGCACAACCTTTTCTTCGCTTATTAAAGCATCTTCCAAAAATTCCTCAAAGCCTGGGAAGCAGGTGGCTTTTTTCCCCTTTAGCAAACCCATTTTTCCAAGAATTGATGGAGAAGCACAAATTGCAGTTACAAAGCAATTTTTCTTATCTGCCTCCAATATAAGCTCCTTTGCCTTTTGGCTTTCCCAGATTAGTCCATGTCCGGGACCTCCGGGCAGCATAAGCAATTCCATGTCATCAGGCAAAACCTCATCAATTAAAATGTCTGCCTCTATTGTGATGTCATGCGAGCCCTTAACTGTCTTTTCATAAACCCCCACGGTTTTTACCAAAACGCCGCCACGTCTTAAAATATCAACAGGCTCAATTGCCTCTATTTCCTCAAAGCCATCTACAAGCAACACATAAACCATTTTTTGTTCTCCTTTTTTAAATCAAAAGCATATTTATATAATTTACTTTTTTGCCAAAAATCTGCTTTAAATATTCCTCTTTACCAGTTATCAGATTCATTCTCTTTGCCTCATCAACGCTGATATATCCCATAAACATTTGGGTCAAGGCTCCTATGTCAGTAACAACATCAGCCTCCTCGTCGGTTTGGTTTACCTCGCCATTACAAATTGAAAAGGTTTTGTTATTTTTCTCTACAAGTCGGTCTATTATTTGAAATTTAAAGCTTTTGTCAGAATTTACCGACGCAATTTCCAAAGCTCTTTTTGCATCCGAAAGACGGGCCATTGCAAATGGGCAAAAACGCACTGCCTCACGATTATCACAAAAATCAAGATAGGAAAGGTCATCTATAGCAGCCTTTATCACTACATTGTTAATATCAGGCTCATGCTGACGTATAAAGCCCATAATACTTTCATAAGCAGTACGATTTTTATACGCAAATTCATATACTCCCATTTTTTTGTCCCTGATTATATAAAGAATATATCCTGCGGGCTGGTTTTCTGAATCGGTAAAAATCACGCAATGTCCACCAAAATTTTCCGACAAGTCTTCAAGAATAAGACTCCAGTCAGAATTTGTTCTGATAACATAAGCATTTTTATTCTTCATAAAATCGTCATATATCTGGCTAAGTTCTGCTATAATATTGTCACTTATTTGTGCTCTTTTTATATTATTTTTAACACAATATGCAGGCAAATCTGAAGGCTTTATGTCATACTGCTTGTAATTATAAGCAGTACGCCAGCCATATCTTTCATAAAATTTGTAATTTTCAGGAATAACCACACTTAAAAGACAATTCATATCTGATACTTCTTTCACAACATCGGCAAGTTGTTTTTTTATTGTATCCTCATCGCGATATTCAGGCGGAATTGCCAAACCTGAAATATATGCTACCTCTGCTACAACTCCCGAAAGCTTTATGTTCTGAGGAATTATTGAAAAGCTTGAGATTGTGCCTACATCATCACTTGTTATAAATGTATTATCGGGATTAAAAACCCTTTCAAAATACCAGTTTAAAAATGGTTTTGAAGCCTTCAGGGAAATCTCCCACAGTTTTTTTAACATTTCTTTATCTTTCTTTTGTGCTTTTTTTGTTTGCATAAATAATCACATGCCTTTCTGCCCACAAAATATAGTAAAATTTCTCCCTGCTATGGGCAACAAGAAGTATATACAAAATTTTCTTCTCCAAAATTATTTCTTTACTAAACTCCCCTTTTTTCAGGGTCCCAGATTATTTTGTGCAGCTGAACCTGAATTTTTACATCAGCCAAAAGAGGTTCAGACAAAACTATTTTAGCAAGCTTTTCCAGTCCGAATTTTTCATACACTGCTCCTACAAATACCTGAGGCATTTTTTCATAATGCTCCTTTAATTTTTTCATTACATCAAGCACTACCTCTATATCCTCGCAAGAGCCTACCACAAATTTAATTACATCATTTTCTGACAAATTCAAAAAGTTGTTCCAAATCATTTTATCCTGCATTTTGCTTGAGGGAAGCTTATAATCTATAGTGAAAAAATATCCTTTGCGCCCATTTGTTTTTTTGACAAATTCACAAATGTCCACTGCACCATTTGTTTCTATGTTGAGCTGGTATCCCTCATTAACAAAAGCTTTTACAAGCTCATGCACATCTTGCGAAATTAAAGGCTCTCCTCCCGTCAGGGTTATTCTCTTATATTCCTTGTTTAATTTGTTCAGAATTTCATCTTGCGTAAGATTTTCATACAAGCAAGGTTCTTCCTCACCAAACAAAGAATAAAGGGTGTCGCAATAGCTGCATCGCAAATTGCAGCCCGCAAGACGAACAAAGGAGACAGGTTGTCCCATTCTTTTCCCCTCTCCGTCAATGCTATCAAAAATTTCAATCACCTTATAGGTCATGGTGTTTTCCCCTTTTATTTATAATAAACTGCCATATTGTTTTCGCTTTCACACACCTCGACACGATAGCAAAAGGGTGCAAGCTCGTCGCAGATGAATTTTGCAAGATTTTCAGCTGTAGGATTAAAATCCACCACATCATTTATGATTTTGTGGTCAAGCTTTTTTAAAATTTTCTCCTTGATTTGTTTAAAATCCATTATCATACCATCGGAATTTAAATTCTCAGATTTTAAAAACACTTTTACCTTCCAATTATGCCCATGCATATTTGAACAAGGCGAATCATAGGAAAGCTTAAGACAATGCGCTGCACTTATTTCCAGATTTTTTATTACCTCGTACATTTTTCATCTTTCTCCCTTTTTAACTTGATATATTCTTCATAGCCTTTTCTTCTTAAATGGCATGCAGGACAATTCCCGCAGCCCTCTCCCATTATGCCATTATAGCAGGTAAGGGTTTTTTCATATATAAGCTCTATCACTCCAAGCTCCTCTGCCATCTCCCATGTTTGGGCCTTTGTAAGCCACATAAGTGGGGTAAAAATTACAAATGGATAATCCATAGCAAGATTCAATGTTACATTAAGAGATTTTACAAACGCATCACGACAGTCAGGATAGCCCGAAAAATCCGTCTCACATACCCCTGTCACAAGGTCAGTTATTCCATGAGTTTTTGCATATATTGCAGCATAGCTTAAAAACAAAAGATTTCTTCCCTCTACAAAGGAATTGGGAACTCCTCCCTCGGGCTTTATTTCCTCTACTAAGATATCCTTTCTTGTAAGAGAATTTGCCGAAAGCTGATTTATAATGGGTGTGAAAATTATCTCGAATGGAATTTTCTCGTCTTCACATATTTTTTTTGCACACTCCAATTCCATAATATGACGCTGACCATAGTCAAAGCCTACTGCAAAAACATTTTTTCTTCCATATTTTTTGATTGCCCAAAAAAGGCAGGTTGTGCTATCCTGTCCTCCCGACAAGACCACCAAAGCTTTTCTTTCCATTGTTGTTCCTTTCAATTTACATTTTCTACAAACTATTTAACAAAAATCATAATTTTGCAATTATTTATATATTTTCAGACAAAGAGGAAAAAAGTCTTTCCTCTGCTATTTTTTCATATTTTGTTCCCTCTTTTGCATAATTTGCAAAAGGATATATTGATATTCCGCCTCTTGGAGTAAAAGTTCCTTTAACCTCAATATATTTTGGTGACATAAGCTTTTTTAAGTCTTTCATTATTATATTTATACAATCCTCATGAAAATCACCATGATTTCTGAAACTGAAAAGATAAAGCTTTAATGATTTGCTTTCCACCATAAGCTCATCAGGAATATAATTTATCTGAATTTTTGCAAAATCAGGCTGCCCAGTAATCGGACAAAGGGATGTAAATTCAGGGCAATCAAAGGTTACCATATAATCATTCTCAGGATGCTTATTCTTAAACACTTCCAAAACCTCTGGGGCATAGTCGTCCTTATAAATTGTATTCTTATTTCCCAAAAGGGTAAGATTTTTTTCTTCATCTTTACTTCTTGGCATAACTTTTCTCCTTTTTATTCTTACAAAATATTATTTGTTTTTATCATATGTAAGTCCCGAATAAATTTCCCTTAAATTGCATTTTATTTTAACTTCGGGATTTTTTCTGTAGATAAGATTTATAATCCTTGCCAAAGCATCCTTTTCAATGTCATTTATACTCATAAAGCTCAGCTTTTCATTTTCTCTTTCTATGCATAAAAAATCCATTTTTTTCAATGCCTCAATCTCGGTACGTCTTGTCGAAATTTTTTTTATATGCTTTTCAAAATCATCTTGCGCAAGGTTTCTTTCAAGGTAATTGCAATTTCCCACAAAAACACCTTTTATCTTTGACACAGGAATTTCTTCCCTTTCCACCTTTGCAGGTATGAAATCTGTAAAAAATGCAGGCTTAAAATCTATTCTGTAAGCAAATGCTCTGTTGTCCCAGCATTGCATATATATCATATCACGATTTGCTGCAACATAGACCGGAGAAATGGTATTTATCTTTATTATTACATAGGCAAACCCCATAAAGGCTGCCACAAAATAAAGTATTGCATAAATATATCTGGTATCATAAACATTATAAGCTCCAAGCAATATTCCAACCACGCATATTGCTGCAATAAAAGAAATTTTGGCAATTTCTCTTTTTTTCTTCCCCTGCACCAGCGCCGCCTTTTCCATATATTCCATAAATTAAAATTCCTTTCTTGTATAAGATGTTTTATCTATCCCGGCTCCATCCATCTATTCTGCTATTTTGAACTGCAGTGAAAAGTCTTTTTTTCAACCCCGGAGTTGTTTGAGTGTCTATCTGCTTTATAAGCTCCTTCATATATTGCCTTTTTGTGGCTCCATCTGCAGGGCATTGGCTTTTTAAAACTGGAACATTAAGGCGTCTTACAACTCCCTTTACATCTTTTTCGCCTGCATATATCATAGGACGAATCTGATAAATATTAGTTCTGTCAAGATAAGTTACGGGGGAAAAACAATTTACCCTTCCCTCATATATCAAGCTCAAGAAAAAGGTTTCCAACACATCATCACTATGATGCCCCAGTGCCACCCTCTGGCAACCCTGTTCAATTGCAAAATCATTTAATGCTCCTCTTCGCATTTTCGCACAAAGCGAGCAGGGATTTTTTTCCTTGCGTTCGGAAAATATTATATCCTTTATATCAGTGTATTTTACAATGTGTTCTATTCCAAAGCTATTGCAATATTCCTTGATTTTAGAATAGTCTTCTTTATATCCCATATCAAGAGTAAGTCCCACAACAGTAAATTTTTTAGGATAATATCGGCTAAGCTGTGCCAAAGCTCCTGCAAGTACAAGACTATCCTTTCCTCCTGATATTCCCACTCCAATGCGGTCACCTGACTGTATCATGTCATAGTCCTCAACCGCACGTCTTATATAGCTTGTAATTCTCTTCATTTTTTTATTCCACTACTTTAAAAGTTCTTTATTCCCTATTACATACTCTGCGCCTGAAACAACTGCAACAATGGTAGAAATCCATATCAGAATTTCAGTTATAACTTTTGCCGCTCCTTCAGGAAAGACAGGATTTAAAAGTATTATTGCTGCAATTATTGCCACCATCTGACTTACAGTTTTAATTTTCCCCGACATACTTGCAGCAATTACCTTTCCCTTTTCAACTGCCAAAAGTCGTATTCCTGCAACCATGAATTCCCTTATCATAATAAGCAAAAATGCCCATGGTGACATTCTTCCTATGTAAAGGAAAATAATAAAAGCTGCGGTAGTAAGCATCTTATCTGCCAAAGGGTCCATAAATTTCCCAAAATTTGTTATCTGATTAAAATTTCTTGCAATGTAGCCATCAGCAGCATCAGTTATTGAAGCAATTATAAAAACTATGAGTGCAACGATTTGCCACAATGCCCCCTCCATCATCAAAAAAGCCATAAAAACCGGCACTAAAAGTATTCTAAGAATTGTTAGCTTATTCGCAGTATTCATTTTTATCATTCCTTTCATCACTTTTTTTCTATTTGCCTTCCCGTTAAATCATATTCATCTGCATCAAGAATTTCAACCCACACAATTTCTCCTGCCATGACCTCGTCTTCGGCCGCAAAATAAACAAGAGAATCAACATCTATGCTATCGGCACGACTTCTTCCGAAGTACATGAAATTTTCTTCATCGTATCCCTCAACTATTACCTCAAGCACAGAAGAAATTTTGGCTCTATTTTTCTTATATGAAATTTCCTGCTGCAGCTTCATAAGGGCGTCCAATCTTCTTTTTTTAACGTCCTCATCAATCTGGTCTGGAAAAGTTGCCGCAGGTGTGTTTTCCTCCTGCGAGTAAGCAAAAACACCCGCACGGTCAAAGTCTATTTCCTTCACAAATTCATAAAGCTCAAGAAAGTCTTCCTCGCTTTCCCCGGGAAAGCCTACAATAAGGGAAGTTCTTATTGTGCAGTTGCTCATTTTCTCCCTTATCATTTTTATTTTTTCTTCAATTTCTTTTCTGTTTGTGCGACGTGCCATACGTCTTAAAATGTTGTCATTTATGTGTTGTATGGGCATATCTATATAATTGCATATTTTTTCATTTTTCGCCATTACCTCTATAAGCTCCTCGGTCACCGCTTCGGTATAGAAATAATGTACCCTTATCCATTCTATTTCATCAACCTCGCAAAGCTTTTTTAAAAGCTCTGCAAGTGCATATTTTTTATAAATATCTATTCCATAACGAGTTGTGTCCTGCGCAATCAGAATAAGCTCCTTTACTCCATTTTTAGAAAGCTCTTCTGCCTCGGCTATTATGTCCTCCATATATCTGCTTCTGAATTTTCCTCTTATCATAGGAATTGCACAATAGGTGCATCGGTTATCGCAGCCATCAGCAATTTTTAAATACGCAGTATAAGAAGGAGTTGTAAGCATTCTTGGCAACCCCTCCTCCATTGTCCTGTCAATATTTCCAAAAAGTATTGGCTTTTTGTCATCTTCGGCCTTATTTATAACCTCGGCAATTTTATCAAAATCCCCTGTACCTACAACAGCATCAACCTCAGGCAGTTCCTTTACTATTTCGTCATGATATCTTTCAGCAAGACAACCTGTCACAATTAAAATTTTGCATTTTTTCTTTTTGTATTCTGCCATTTCCAAGATGGCATCAATGGATTCCTGCTTTGCCGATTCAATAAAACCGCAGGTATTTACAATTATCACATCTGCCATATCAGGGTCAGAAACTATTTTATTCCCTTCGTCTGCAAGAATTCCAAGCATAATTTCCGCATCGGTCTGATTTTTTGCACACCCCAGCGAAACCATACCTATGTTATATCCCATCTTAAAACCTTACCTTTCGTTTTTTAATTCCTCAATGCATCTTTTTATTTCATCAAAGCTATAGCCCTTTGTTGCAAAATATCTTATAGTCCTGTCAATGCTTTTTTTCTTAAAGTCGCCCTTTAGCTTTTTTTCCACCAAAGAAATCAACATATCTTCCTCATCAAGCTCAAGACCGCCGAGTGCCTCCTCAATATACTCTGGCATAATTCCCTTTATCTTTAATTCAGATACAATTCTTAAACGTCCGAATTTTTTCAAAACTTGCAGCTCACGTGCCTTGGCACAGGCATATTTTCTGTCGTCTAAAAGTGAATAGTTTATAAGAAACTCCACCGTTTCTTCAATATGCTCATCAGGTGCACCTGCTATTTTTAATTTATCTCTTAGCTCTTTTTCGGAATGTGAGCGAAACTCCAGAAGTCTTAGTGCCTTATTTTTTGTCTGCTCTTTTGTAAGTAACTTTTCCATATCCTCATTTTAAATGCGGAAATAGTCAAACAACTGACCGAAATCCACTCCCGCAATTTCCTTGTTCTCATATTTTTCAAAAAGATTGTGATACCCCGACTGCACCTGCTCGGATTGTACCCCATAGCGCAGGGACATATATGCCTCAAGATACGCCGACAAATGGTCGCAGGCTCTTATTATCTGTCCATCTATAGGCTGATATTTTTTGTCATTATATTTTTGATTTATTTCCTCAGATGTTACTGTCTTGCGCTTACCCTCCTCGCATATTCTTGAGGAGAATTCCTCCATTGTAAAATATTCAAATTCCTTGTGCCATTCTTTTGGAATGAGAGGAAAAATGACAGTTTTCATTTGTTCGTCCTCTATATCCTTTATTAAATCATCAAGCCCCTTTACCGAGGCCTTTACAGGGGAAACAATATCTCTTGTCAGAACCTCAGGAAGGTCATGCAAAAGTGCTGCAAAAAAATTGTTCACCAATCTTGCATCGCACGCATTTGCTTCAAGGGAACAAAAATAACTCAGCATTGCAACCACCAACATATGTCCCATGACAAAGGTCTGGGGCATACGCACTGCACGTGACCAGCGTTGCTGATAACGAAGCTTTCCTATAAGTGATAAAAATTCCTTTAATCCATTATTTTTTGTAAAAACATCAAAGCCTTCAAATGTGTTACAAGCATCAAGCCCTTTTTCAACCTCAAGTTTAACCTGCTCAATTCCATAAGTGGTAAGATTTTGAGGATATATAACATTAAATTCCCAGCCTGTTGCAAAATAGTGCGCCGCCTTTAAAATTTGTTTTTCCTTTTTTGCATACCCATCATCAAGAAAATATTGTGTCATTTTTTCATAAAAGCCACCCTTTAAGCTCTCGGTCTGTCCTTTTAGTTCCTCAAGAACCCATTCATTTATCTGACGTCCCTTTTCCTTCATAAGCTTGTGATAGACAGGGGGCTTAATATCGGTAAGAACAACCCTATGCAAAAACTCAAATATTCCACCCTCTAATAACAGGAGCAAATCGCAGCTTTCTTCACCCTCACATTTTGCAAGAACATATGCATAAAACATTTTATGCGCTTGCTTGTCAAGCTCACTAAATCCTACAAAGGGGCGTATATGGTCATTCCAGCGTTGTATTGAGCAAGCCTCATATATTAAAGAAATAAGAGATTTTCTAATCATGTAAAAGTCCCAGCCTTTCTTTTGAAAAAAACTACACCAATCCTATCATATTATAGCAGATTTTTTTTAAAATTGCAATATATATATAGAATTTATGCACATATAAAAAAATTTTTTAAAATTTAAAAAAACTATTGACAAACCTCTTTTTATGTGGTATCATATTACACGTGGTCAAAAAAAGACAATAAAATATGCGTGATTAGCTCAGTTGGTAGAGCACCTGACTCTTAATCAGGGTGTCCAGGGTTCGAGCCCCTGATCGCGTACCACGTCGGAACAAGTTACGCTTGTTCCGATTTTTTTATTCAAAAAAATCAGTCACCTGCTCCACTGTTCCTCTTTTTTTCGTATGCGTGCCCTTTCAGGGTAAAAAGTCACGCTCAGCTTACCTATTCGAATGCATTCGCACTCACAACGGTTCGCTGTCCCTACCATCTTTTTACGAGTACGTCTTCGGCACAACATCTTGCATCTATGTTGAACGTAAAAGCAAAAAAAGACTTGCCTATGCAAATCTTTTTTACAATTTTACTTTATTTAAGCTTCTCTTATCCAAGTCTTTTTTTGAATATTCTCCGGGATTTTTCCCTGTAATATTGAAAAATGCCTTATAAAAGTTTGAAGAGCTCGAAAAACCGCATCGTTCTGCTATTTCCAGCTTCGTCATTTCGGTAGTTTTGAGCATTTCAATTGCCATTTCCACCCTTTTGATAGTTATATATTCCCATGGTGAGATTCCATTGAATTTTTTAAACACCGACGAAAAATAGGTCTGAGTCATGCATGCCACATTTGCAATTTCCTTTAAGGTTATTTTCTTTTCAAGATTTTCATCTATATACACCATGGCGTCCTTCATTCTCTCTGCAGTAGAGAAATTTTTAATAATCAAATCATCTTCTTTGACATAATTATATTCACGCAAAATATGAACAAGAGCTGAAAATAATGTATATTTAACCTGTATCCTGTAGCCGGTTCTCTTTTGGTCAATTTCATTTTCTACTTCGTATATAATATCTCTTAATTTTATATCTTTACCAGAAAATTTATTGCTGAAATTTTTATTGCGTGCCGCAAAAAGATTTAAAAGCTCTACATTTTCAGAATTGTTCCACAAAATTCTTGGTTCAAAATGAATATTTAAAAGATTTATATCTTCATATATCTCGGTTATACAATGAGGTTCATTGCTTCCGAACAAAAACATATCTCCGCCTTGAAACTCATATTTTTTTTCATGAACTGAATATATTCCACGTCCGGAAATAAAAATTGACAGCTCACATTCAGTATGATGATGCTCATTGTAGGAACGTTTACCCGGCTTAACTGTCGAATGAAAAGTTTTTATAATAGCAGTTCCATTATCATCATAAATAAAGTTTTCCTGAAGTCTCATAAATACCTCTTTTCGTAAAATAGTGGACAAAAAGCATAAAATAGTGGTGGCAAATTATTTTTTTTGTGTAGTAAACTGAAATTATTATAAAATCAGTGTACATTTTAGATGCCAGTCATTTTAGCTAAATTTTGAACTAAAGTTCAAAGCTAAATTATTCCACTTTGCTCCATAGCTAAATAACTCCTTCGGAGTAGCTAAATTAAATTCGCTTAATAGCTGACCGCAGGTCAATTTAGCTACGAAGTAATTTAGCGTGCGTCAGCACATTTAGCTCGCTGCCAA